>JAZOMN010000214.1:0-4305 GCA_045654005.1 Clostridia bacterium | reverse complement strand
GTTTTAGAATTTTTAGAAGATAAAGAGTATATTACAATCTGCCCTGAGGTTATGGGAGGGCTTTCTACACCCCGTACACCAAGTGAAATAAAAGGGGATAAGGTGTTTAATAAAGAGGGTAAAGATGTTACCAAAAATTTTATTTCGGGTGCCAAATGCGCACTTGAAATTGCAAGAAAAACAAATGCCGAACTAATTATTCTAAAGGCTAAAAGTCCTTCCTGCGGATATGGCAAAATATATGACGGAAGTTTCTCAAACTCTTTAAAAGACGGGAATGGCATTACCTGTCAGATGTTAATAGATAATGGATTTAAAATAATAACCGAAAAGGAGATATAAATATGAAAGTTGCATTAGTAAATGGAAGTCCTCACGAAAAAGGCTCTACATACGAGATGTTAAACATTGCGGGAAAGGCTTTGAAAGATGAGGGAATTTCCTATGAAATATTCTGGATAGGTGCTAAGCCTATATCGGGGTGTTTAGGCTGTAAGGCGTGTGTTAAACTGGGAAAATGCTTTATGGATGACAGCGTGAATGTTTTTGCCAAACGCGCAAAAGAGTTTGATGCTTTTATATTCGGCTCTCCTGTTCATTATGCTGCAATGGGGGGACAGCTTTCTTCCTTTATGGATAGGCTTTTTTATTCATCTAAAAAAAGCGGAGCATATTACTTAAAACCTGCCGCAGGTATTGCCGTAGCAAGAAGAGCAGGAGCAACAGTAACGGTTGACCAGATGAATAAATATTTTACTTTAGCCGAAATGCCTGTAATTTCCTCAAAGTACTGGAATGTTGTTTACGGAATATCTCCCGAAGAAGCATTAAAAGATGAAGAGGGAGTTAGTATAGTAAAAAAACTTGCAGTAAATATGGCGTTTTTCTTAAAATGTAAAGAAGCGGGACTTAAAGCAGGGGTTAAAATGCCGGAAATGATTTAAGAAAAAAAGTTGCGTAGAAATACGCAACTTTTTTGTTAAATTTATGTAATTATTGAACTTCATATATATGAGAAACAGTTTTCATAAAGAAACTTCTTTTAATTTTATATTTTGTATCCTTTGGTAAAATTTCCTTGGCAATCTCTAAAAGTTCTGCCTTAGATGCTTTATATCTTTTTTTGGAATTAACTGTTATATGATATATTAAGGATTTATTTTTCCCTTTAGGTTCCTGACCTGAAAGAATGGTAAGATGATCTTTTTCATAAACTTTATAGTTAACTCCGCCCTTTTTTTCTAACATTGTAATAAACTGTGGTTTTCTTTGATATTTTACTTCCTTTAACATTTTATTTTAATCCTTTCTGAATATTTCTTAGATATTTTAGACTGGAATATTCCTTTTCCATACAGATTTTAATATAATTCGTGCTTATCATACTTAACTCTTTAATGTACGGTCCGTTAAGAGAGAAAGAAAAAAGTTTTTTTTCTTCAGAATATGTAATGTGTTTTAATGCCATAAGCACAGACGAAGAAATTGGTCTTCCCATATCTGAATTTCCGCAAGTTTTGCAATAACATTCGCCCTCATATAAATTTATATATTCTGTCTCTTCTTTTCCGCAAAAAGCACATTCGTCAATATTTATTGCATACCCTGAAATTATAAGCGCCCTTAATTCAAAAATACATTTTAAAAGTTCTTTGTTTTTATTGCCTTTATAGTAAAGATAAATAGTGTTTATAAGTAATTTAAAAAGTTCCGAAAAGGGATCGTCATATAAAAACATATCGTAAGATAAGTTAAGAATATATGAAACATACGCATAGGTTTCTAAGTCTTTTGCAATGTCGTAAAAATCAATCAGTTTAGATGCGCCGGTAGAAATATACATATTATCAGAAATTGATTTTAAGTCAAACTCAATAAGAGCAAGAGGCGTAAGTGCATTAAGTTTTGAATTGGGTTTTGCCACACCCTTTGCTATAACGTTGACTTTCCCGAGTGCATCGGTAACTATGGTAAGCATCTTGTCATTTTCTTTATATTTAGATTCTTTGACAATTATTCCTTTTATATTTTTATATTCCATTTAATCACCTAAGAATTATTTTAACATAAAATTTATTAGTTTACAAGATAAGTTATAAAAAAACACCTCTTTAAATATATATAATAAAAGGAGGTGCTTTAAATGAATGGAAACGGAAAAATAGTAGCGAGAGTTACACTCGCAAGTGAAAGTGTTCCTGTAAAAGATGCGGTAGTGACAGCAACAACTTCCGACGGTGACAAACAGATTTTACTTGGAACAAGAAGAACAGATGAAAACGGTAAAACTACGCCCATAGATGTAGAAACCCCTGATATAGAATATTCGTTAGAACCTGAAAACAGCATAAAACCTTATGCATCAGTTGACATAAGGGTTGACCATCCGTCAGCCTATACAGTTTTAATAAGAAATGTTCAGGTCTTTTCAGATAATACAAGTTTAGTTAATGTTTCCTTAATTCCTTTAAGAGAGGGGATTGATAGCGGAGAGCAGGAAATAATAGAAATAACCAGTCAGAATTTATAAAAAAAGGTGGTTTATATGGCAGAAGTATTTCCTTCAATACCCGAGACTATAACTGTTCATTTAGGACCAAGAGACAGTGATGCACAAAATGTAACAGTAAGTTTTTCAGATTACATAAAGAATGTTGCTTCAAGTGAAATTTATCCTACATGGAACGAAGAGGCTATAAGAGCAAATATTTATGCACAGATTTCTTATGCGCTTAACCGTGTATATACCGAATTTTACAGAAGTCAGGGATATGATTTTGATATAACATCATCAACGGCAACCGACCAGAAATTCATTTACGGAAGAAACATTTTTGAGAATATAGACAGAATAGTTGACGAAATATTTGATTCATATATAAGAAGAATCGGCTTTGTAGAGCCTCTTGCCGCAAAATACTGTAACGGTACTACAGTAACTTGTGAGGGGCTTTCTCAATGGGGAAGCGAAAATCTTGCAAGGCAGGGATTTTCTGCATTTGAGATTTTAACATATTATTACGGAGATAACATCGAACTTGTAACCGATGTTCCTATAAGAGATTTAGAGGAATCTTATCCTGGTTTTGCATTAAGAAGAGGAAACGGCGGAAGAGATGTTGCGACTATTCAGGTCGCTCTTAATCAGATATCGCAAAATTATCCATCTATTCCTAAAATTTACCCTGTTGACGGAATATTCGGGGAACAGACCGAAAATGCCGTAAGAAGATTTCAGAGAATATTTAACCTTACTGAAGATGGAATTGTGGGCAAAGCAACCTGGTATAAAATTATAAGTCTTTATGTAGGAATTTTAAGACTTTCTGAATTAAATTCAGAAGGGCAGACCTATTACGGCTCAAATTTAAAATTTACCGATACCCTGTCTTTAGGCTCACAAGGAGAAAAAGTATTTATTCTTCAGTATTTTTTAAATGTTTTATCCGAATTTATAAGTTTTATTCCACCTGTTGCAATTGACGGCGTGTTCGGTCAGACAACTAAAGATGCTGTAATTGCATTCCAGAAATATGCAGGATTAACTCCTGACGGTGTAGCAGGGGAAAGAACCTGGAATTTACTCTATAACGGAGTAAGGGGAATAACAAGAGCGTTAAATATAGATTTTGATGTGAAAATAACAAGTCCCGTTAAATATCCGGGAACACCACTATCTCAGGGAGCAAGTGGCGCAGATGTTACAACTTTACAGAATTATCTTAATTTTATTTCTCTTTCTTACAGGGGAATTTCCTTTGTCAGCCCGACAGGTTTTTATGGTGAACAAACACGACAGTCGGTTACAGAATTTCAAAGAAGATTTGGTCTTCCTGAGACGGGAGTTGTTGACGAGGCAACCTGGAATTTAATAGGGAAAACTTATGTTGATTTAATAAACGAGGTAAATGTTAATTTAACGCAGTTTCCCGGAAGAAATATTGTGGAAGGAGATTCGGATTTTACTCATCCGTATGTATAAAATATGATTGAAGTTATAAGTGCAAACGGAACTCCTGTAAGAAACTTGCAGGAAATGTTAAGGGCGATTTATTTCTTTTTGGAAATCTTACCTGAAGTTATTGTTGACGGAATTTTTGATGATAAAACCAAAGAAGCGGTTATAAACTTTCAAAAAAAATTTGGCTTAAATCCAACAGGAGAAGTTGATATTTTAACTTTTGAAAAGATAGTTGAAGAATATAAAAAAGCAATAGAGGGAGGAATAATTTCCAGGGAGGAACTGATCGAGGAAATTACAGACAATTAAAAAGGATGCGCAATGCATCCTTTTTAGTTTTGTTC
>JAZOMN010000213.1:0-9345 GCA_045654005.1 Clostridia bacterium | reverse complement strand
ACTGCCAAAGCATCAGGGCTTACGGAATTTCCTATAGCTTATGTATTAACCGAGTGCCATAATTCTCTTTGCGCAGTAGGCGGTACAATAAACGAAGACGACCACTTGTTTGGTTTGTCTGCCGCTAAGAAATACGGTGGTATATATGTTCCTTCCCATCAGGCAGTTATTCATCAGTATATGAGAGAAATGATGGCAGAGTGCGGAGCAATGATTTTAGGGTCTGACAGTCATACAAGATATGGTGCTTTAGGTACAATGGCAATAGGAGAAGGTGGACCTGAACTTGTTAAACAACTTCTCGGAAGAACCTATGATGTTTCCTATCCTGGAGTAATTATGGTTTACTTAAAAGGTAGTGTCAATAAAGGCGTAGGCCCTCAGGATGTTGCTCTTAGTATTATAAAAGAAGTTTTTGATAACGGTTTTGTAAAAAATAAAGTAATGGAATTTGTCGGCCCCGGCATAGAAAACTTAAATGTTGAATTCAGAAACGGCATTGATGTTATGACAACTGAAACAACCTGTCTTTCTTCTATATGGAAGACTGACCTTAAGGTTAAAGATTACTATGATTGCCACGGAAGAATAGGCGAATTTAAAGAATTAAATCCTGAAAATATTGCTTACTACGACGGTGCGGTTGTAGTTGATTTATCAAAAATCAAACCATCAATTGCTATGCCTTTCCACCCAAGCAATGTTTATACAATTGAAGAACTTAATGCAAATCTTTCAGATATAATAAGAGATGTAGAAATTAAAGGAGCAAAACAACTTGACAATCCTGATGTTAAATTCTCTTTAAAAGAAAAAATAGTAAACGGCAAACTAAAAGTTGACCAGGGTGTTATCGCAGGTTGCGCAGGAGGTACTTTTGACAACCTTGTTGACGCTGCAGATATTTTAGATATGGGAAACATCGGGAATGACGAATTTATGTTAAGTGCATATCCGTCAAGTCAGCCTGTTTATTTAGAACTTATTAAAAACGGTGCCGCAACAAAACTTCTTCGTGCAGGCGTTTCAATAAGAACTGCTTTTTGTGGTCCTTGTTTTGGCGCAGGCGATGTTCCTGCAAATAATGCGCTTAGTATCAGGCATTCAACAAGAAACTTCCCTAACCGTGAAGGCTCAAAACCGTCAGGCGGTCAGATTTCTTCAGTTGCTCTTATGGATGCAAGGTCAATTGCTGCAACCGCTATAAACGGAGGCTTTTTAACTTCTGCAACAGACATTGATGCTAACTTTACAAAACCGAAATATTATTTTGATAAATCAGTTTATGAAAGCAGAGTTTATTTTGGAGCAGGTAAAGCGGATAAAACATCTGAATTAAAATACGGACCTAATATTGCTGACTGGCCGAAAATGTCTGACTTAACAAATGATTTGATTTTAAAAGTTGTATCAGTAATTACTGACCCTGTTACAACAACTGACGAACTTATCCCGTCAGGCGAAACATCTTCGTACAGATCTAATCCTATGAAACTTGCTGAATTCGCACTTTCAAGAAAAGACCCTCAGTATGTCGATTGTGCAAAAGAGGTTCAGAAATTAGAAAAATTAAGATTAGATGGTAAAAACCCTGCCGATTTTGATGAAGAAATAAAAAATGTTTATGAAAAAATCAAATCCATAAAAGATATTGATATTTTAAATACAGGTATAGGAAGCGTTGTATATGCAAATAAACCTGGCGACGGTTCGGCAAGAGAACAGGCAGCATCCTGCCAGAAAGTTCTTGGCGGATGGGCAAATATTGCATTGGAATATGCAACAAAAAGATACAGAAGTAATCTTATAAACTGGGGTATGCTTCCGTTTATCTCAAAAAAATTAAATGTTAAAAAAGGAGATTATATCTTCGTTTGCGATATTGTAAAAGCAGTTAAAGAAAAGCAGGATGAAATCAAAGTTTATATAATAAACGATGACGAAATCAAAGAAGATATATTTACCTTAAAAGATTTAACCGATGACGAAAGAGATATTATTCTTTCAGGATGTTTAATAAATTATTACAGAGGTTAAAGCATATGGAGTTCGACACTCCTACATCTAAAATTCCAAAATGGCATCTGAAAAATTCAGATGCCATTTTTTTGAAAATAAAAAATGTTTTAAATATTTTAACTTCGTCAATAATAACATTGAAGGAGTGATAATTATGAAAAAAATATTATCTTTAACTTTAATTATAATTCTTGCACTGTCTTTAGTTGCCTGCACAAAGGTTAAAGAAGAAGCAGATGATTTAATGCCGGATGTTATGGACGAGGGAACAAATAATAACAACACCAATAACAATACCAACAACAATGACAGCGGTATTATTACCGATACTCCGACAGGAAGTATTACAATGGGAGAGTTTTTAGTTGAAGATTATATGCCATGCGTATCCGAATATTCAAAATATTCGGATACTTGTTATGGTTTCGGGTTTAAAAAAACCGATAAAGGAAAAGTGCCGTCAATCGGCTCTTATGAAAAACTTATCGAGGGTACAAATTCAGTTTATGTAGGTAACTGCGACCTTAAAAATATATATCTTACTTTTGACGAAGGCTATGAAAACGGTTATACGGCAGGAATTTTAGATGTGTTAAAAGAAAAGAATGTACCTGCCGCATTTTTTTGCACGGGCGATTATCTTAAAAGAAATACCGACCTTGTAAAAAGAATGATTGACGAGGGGCATATTGTAGGAAATCACACATGGAATCATAAATCTATGCCGTCAGTTATGTCGGATTCTGAATTTAGCGAAGAACTTAAAAAAATAGATGAATTTATGCTTTCAAATTTTAAAATTCAAACTAAATATTTCAGATATCCAAACGGCGAATTTTCCGAAAAATCATTAAACAGAGTTAAAGATATGGGCTACAAAACAGTGTTCTGGAGCCTTGCCTTTAAAGACTGGGAAAAAGATGTGGTAAAAGGTGCATCTTATTCAAAAGACGAAGTGGTAAATCATATCCATAACGGAGCAATTATTCTTCTCCATGCCGTTTCTAAAGATAACCTTGAAGCACTTCCTGCAATTATCGATACCTTAAACGAAGAGGGCTACATTTTCTCAAATCTTGATAACTTAAAATTTGAATAATCAAAAGCAAAATGCAACATTTTAAAGAATTTTATCGAAAAATGTTGCATTTTGCGTACTTTCTGTGATAAAATATAAGTGGAAAATGGTAATCGGGAGTGATAAAAGTGGATGATAAAATTTGCTTTGCTGAATCGGGAAGCAGAATAAAGGAATTAAGAGAAGCACTTGGTATGACTATGGAGCAGTTAGGCAACGGTCTTGGTGTGAATAAATCTACTATAAAAAGATATGAAGACGGTTCGACAAAAAGAATTACAATTGCAACTTATGAAAAACTTGCCGCTATTTTAGATACAACTGTTTTATATCTTATGGAGGGTATAAACGAAAAAAAAGAGCATACCTCTTTTTTAAAGCCTATGCCTAAAATGTATGCAATTCCAATATTAGGGGTTATAAAAGCAGGCGAGCCTATAATTGCCCAGAATGAAATATTAGGATATACATATATAAATAATAAGAATACCGAAAATTATTTTGCCTTAAAAGTAAAAGGCGATTCAATGGACCTTGTTAATATAAAAGACGGGTCGGTGGTTGTGGTAAAAAGGCAGGAATATTTAGAAAACGGAGATATTGGTGTTGCACTTATTGATAATGAAGATGCAACGGTAAAAAGGATATTTATAAACGGAGATATGGCAACCCTGATCCCTCAAAGTTCCAATCCGCAAAATCAGCCTATAATTGTAAACTTAAAGGAACAGGATTTTAGAATTTTAGGTAAAGTCATAAAAGCGGAATATTTCTTTTAGGAGAAAACTATGATTGATTTATCTTGCGAAAAACTTCCCAATATAAAAAAAGAAAGAGGTGCAATGCTTAAAAAACTTGGCATTGTATCTGTTCATGACCTGTTAAATCATTTTCCGAAAACTTATGAAGACAGAAGTAAGAAAAAGAGAATAATAGAATGTTTTGACTCGGAAAAATGCCTTGTAAAAGCGAAAATCAAAAGTAAAAATTATCGAATGATACGCAAAAATCTTGATATGATTAAACTTGTAGTTTATGATGAAACGGGCAAAATGGAGATTACATATTTTAATCAGAAATATATGTTTACAAGCCTTACTGAAGGGGAAGAGTATTTGTTTTTCGGCAAAGTAAAAAGAGGGTTTAATAAAATAGAGATGATAAACCCTGTCACCGAAAAAGAGCAGAAAAACACGGGCGGGATAACCCCTGTCTATTCTCTTACAAAAGGGCTTAGCCAGAATGTTTTTTCTTCTTTTGTTAAATCTGCAATTTGTGCAGTTGATTTTCAGACAAAGGAAACTTTGCCCGAATATATAAAAAGAAAATATAATTTGTGCGATATTCTTTTTGCATACAAAAATATTCATTTTCCTAATAATGAATACGCTCTGTCCCTTGCAAAACAAAGATTTGTTTTTGAAGAACTGCTTTTTTTTGAACTTGGGCTTTTGCAGAAAAAAAGTAAAAATATAGTAAATAAAGGTATTAAATTTACAAACTTTAAAATAGCAGAAGAGTTGGCAGAAATTTTACCCTTCGAGTTAACAAATGCCCAAAAAAGAGTAATAAGGGAAATTGCCAAGGATATTAAAGACGGTAAACAACTTAACCGTCTTGTTCAGGGCGATGTTGGTTCAGGTAAAACAATGATAGCACTTTGTGCATCTTTAATGGCAGTTAATTCAGGCTTTCAGGCGGCAATAATGGCGCCTACTGAAATATTAGCCTGTCAGCATTATGAAGAAATGGAAAAGTATTTTTCGCATTTTGGGTTTAAAACGGCACTGCTTACAGGCAGTACAAAGAAAAAAGAAAAAGAAGAAATTTTAAAAGAACTAAAAGACGGTAAAATAAATGTTTTAATCGGTACTCACGCAATTATAGAAAAAGATGTTGAGTTTAAAAATCTTGCATTATGTGTTACTGATGAACAGCATCGTTTCGGTGTTAATCAAAGAGGAAAACTCTATGAAAAAGGGCATAACCCTCATTTTCTTGTTATGAGTGCAACCCCTATTCCAAGAACTCTTGCCCTTATTATGTATAGTGACCTTGATGTATCTATAATTGATGAACTTCCACCGGGTAGAAAACTTGTTAAAACAATCTGGGCAAAAGAAGAGGAACGAAAGAAAATAGATGATTTCTTAAACGAACGCTTAAAAAATGATGACCAGATTTATATAGTGTGTCCGTTAGTTGAAGAAACTGAAAACTCTTTTGACAGTTTGAAAAATGCAGTGGAATATTCAAAAGAAATAGAAAAAAAATTCCCTGATTATAATGTTGCATTTTTGCACGGTAAAATGAAAAACGAAGAAAAAGATGAAATAATGATGCGCTTTAAATCGGGGGAAATTAAAATTCTTGTTTCTACTACCGTTATTGAGGTCGGAGTAAATGTCCCCAATGCAACTGTAATGATGGTTGAAAATGCAGAACGGTTCGGTCTTTCTCAACTTCATCAGTTAAGAGGCCGTGTCGGCAGAGGGGAAAAACAAGCGTATAACATTCTTGTTTCTGATAATCCGTCAAAAACAACTTTGGAAAGATTAAAAATAATGATAAAAACCAATGACGGTTTTAAAATAAGCGAAAAGGATCTGGAACTTCGAGGTCCGGGCGACTTTTTCGGAACTGCGCAATCGGGATTTATTGATATGAAAATAGCAAACTTTCTTACTGATGTTAAAACGTTAAATACAGTAATGGAAGAAGCAAAAGAAATTTTATCAAAAGACCCATATCTTAAAAATCCCGAAAATAAACTTCTAAAAGAAAATGTAAAAAAATTATTCGGATAAAAAAAGTGTCTCAAAAAGGAACTATTCCTTTTTGAGACACTTTAATATTTTTTAAAGATTAAAGCATTTCTTTTATAAGTTCTTCGTATGGTTTTTGTGACAGAAGTTTAGGAGCAATATCAAATACAGTTCTGCACCCTGTTTCGTTATTTTTATATAGTCTGTATGCAGCTCTTGCGTATGATACTATAACACTTGCTGTAAATTCAGGGTTTGAGTCAAGTTTAAGGCTATATTCAATAGTATGAGTATTTTCATTATCCGCACCTGTTGTGCCTGTTCTTATAACTCTTCCGCCGTGAGGAATTCCACCGTGTTCTTTATCTAAAACTTCCTGCGTTACAAAATGAACTATTGTGTTATAATCTGCAAAGTAGTTAGGCATATTTTTAATTTCTGCCTCTATTTTTTCTTTATCTGCATCCTCTTTAACAACAACGAAACACTCTCTGTAATGCTTTTCGCCTGTTGAAAGAGAAGGATATGTGCCTTTTTTTACTTCTTCTATCGCAGAGTCTATAGGAATAGTATATTGCTTTGCATCAATAACACCGTCAATTCTTCTTATCGCATCAGAATGCCCCTGGCTTACACCTTTTCCCCAGAATGTATAATCCTTTCCCGAAGGCAGTATGGCAGATGCATAAAGACGGTTAAGGGAGAACATACCCGGGTCCCATCCAACTGAAATAATACTGATTTTTCCTGCTTCTTTTGAAGATTTATCGGTATTTTTAAAATGTTCAGGAATTTTTGCGTGAGTATCAAAACTATCGACTACATTAAAATATTTTGCATATTCGGGAGTTTGCATTGGAAGGTCGGTTGCACTTCCTCCGCAAAGTATTAAAACATCTATTTCGTCTTTATAGTCTAAAATCGAGTCAATATGTTTAACTAAAGCAGTTTTTGTAAAAATGCTGAGAGTTTCAGGGTTTCTTCTTGTGAAAACATATTTAAGTTCCATATCGGAATTTTGCCCTATGGCATATTCAACGCCTTTTCCTAAATTTCCGTATCCTAAAATACCTATTCTTATTGACATTTTTATCACCTTTTTTCTTAAAATCACTAAAGATTATACCATATATATTTAAAAAAATAAATAACTTTTTTGTATTTTTAAAAAGTTTTAAGCATATTTTGAACAAGAGGAGTTGATTTTATGCTTAACTATATTTTTTCTTTTATGATAATTTTATCAATTATATATTCGTTTTTCACAGGCGATTTTTCTAAAACAACCGAGGGAGCATTGGAATCGGCCTACTCAACTATTGAACTTACCTTTACCATTTTGTGTTCAATGTGCTTATTTAACGGAATGATGAAAGTGCTGGAGGAAGCAGGGGTGCTTGGAAAAATTTCAAAACTTTTAAGAAAACCTTTGAAATTATTATATAAAGATGTAAAAGACGAAAAAGTTTTTGGTGTAATGAGTATGAATATCGGCGCGAATTTACTCGGGCTAGGAAATGCGGCGACCCCTTTTGGTATTAAAACAATGGAAGGGTTAAAAGGAAGTAACGCAAAAGCCACAAATTCAATGTGCCTTTTTGCGATAATGAATACTGCCTCAATTCAGATTATTCCGTCAACCATTCTTGCAATAAGGTTAAAATATGGCTCCCATTCTCCGTTTTCAATAATTGTGCCTATCTGGATATGCAGTATAATCGGCCTTATATCAGGAATAATTTTTTGTAAAATATTTGAAAGGAGAAGTCAGATTTGAAAGTTTTGGAGATAATTTCTTCTCTTTTAATTCCTTTGGTTTTTCTTTTTACATTAGTTATCGGTATTGTAAAAAAAGTAGATATTTATTCTGCTTTTGTAACGGGAGCAAAGGACAGTTTAAAAACTGCACTTAATATCTTTCCCGCCATTGTAACTTTAATGATAGCGATAGGGATTTTTCGTACATCAGGGCTTCTTGAATTTCTTGGAAATTTCTTGTCGCCATTTTTAAATTTTTTAAATGTACCAAAAGAAGTTCTGCCAATCGCAATCTTGCGCCCGATGTCAGGAAGCGGAGGTCTTGCAATGCTTACTGATATTATAAAAACTTACGGTGCAGATTCGAAAATCGGGGTAATGGCATCTGTGATATGCGGGTCAACCGAAACCACTTTCTATACTGTCTCCGTATATTTCGGGTCAGTTGGTATAACAAATATAAGGCACACTATAAAGTGCGCCTTACTTGCTGATTTAGTCAGTGTGACTATGGGTATTATAGTTTGCAATCTCATTCTTTTTTAATTCAATTTCATATAGAAAATATGTAAGCGACAAAAGGTCTGCCGAGCCTCCGGGAGATAAGTTTTGTTTAATAAAAGCATCATCCAAAAGTTTAATTTCTTCTTTATTTGGCTCGGGTGAGCGTTCTAACAGTTCTTTTGTAATTTTTTTTGCATATTCTGCTCCCTCTATACTTCCGCGTTTATAAAGGTTTGTATCCGGAATGTTTGAAATTAAATAAAGGAGAGTGATTGCCCCTGCATCGTTTGGAGAATAATTTTTGCTTCTTAAGTTTTTGTATAGGGGAAGTGAAATTTTTAAAACCGATTCAAAACCCGAGGCGGCTTCTCCCCGTATTCCCTTGATGCCATATTCTTTAAACAGTCTTCCTCCTGCTGTTTCCAAACCGATTTGTTCAAATTCTTTTATAACTGAATTTTTTACAATATTTCCTGCCGTTTTACAAATATCTTCTGTCGATTTAAAAGGAAAGTCTGCTGACCATAGTCTTCCTATCGAAGAGCAAATTAAACCTAATGAATAAATAGCACCTTTATGAGTGTTAACATTATTTGTAACACTGTACATATTTTTTTCAGCAATAATTCCTGCTTGTTTTAATAAAGGAAAAACTTCGTCATAAGAAAGATTGCTCGTTTCTTTCCCTGTTTTAAAGCATTCTTCAAAATAAGTTTTAATTGCCCTTGCACTTTTTTTGAAAGTTTCTACATTCATATCAGAATGACTTCCGTTGTTATTTAAATCAACAAGTCCCGGTTTAGGAGTGGTATGAACTTCATCAATAAGGCTTTTTACACAAAGTGTGGATATGAATTCTTTGTCACATTCAAAGAAATACTTTTCCATAATGTTTTTTGTTGTCTCCTGAAGTTCTTCTACTGAATGAAGTCTTCCTGCGGAACATACTTTGCCCTCTCTTTTGCAGATAAGGCAAGCGCGTGGATTTTCTCTTTTGGGTTTAGTAAAATCAGTATCAATAACATCCATATCAAAAAGTCTGCCTAAACTGACACTTTCTTCAATAAGAGAGGTCATTTTTTTTATTTCCTCTGCTTTTTTATTTACCGAAATTATTGCTTCGCACCCTGTCGGTTTAATTTCTATATTTTCATATACTAAACTATCGGAAGATAATTTTTCTTTTAAAAGTTTTATTCCCTCAAAAAAAGATCGTTCAAT
>JAZOMN010000212.1:0-1650 GCA_045654005.1 Clostridia bacterium | reverse complement strand
AAAGGAGGGATAATTTTTGCCTGATATTATTCTAAAAAAAGCAAAACATTTAGAAGGCAAATTAGAAATTCACGGTGCAAAAAATTCCGCACTTCCGATTATTGCCGCCACTCTTTTATCTGACACTCCATCTTATCTTAAATCTATTCCAAAACTTACCGATGTTTTAAATATGTTTGAAATTTTAAAATCATTAGGATGTGAAGTTTCTAAAGAAAATGATTTTTACAAGGTAAATCCTAAAAAAATAACCAGCCTTAAATCTACTTATGATATGACCAACAAATTAAGAGCATCTTTTCTTATCGCAGGACCTCTTCTTGCAAGATTTAAAAGTGTCCAAATTTCCTATCCGGGAGGATGTGCCATAGGGTCAAGACCTGTTGACCTTCACTTAAAAGGATTTCATACATTGGGGGCAAAAATTGAAAAAAAGCACGGTTTTATTGACATATCCTGTGACAAATTACAAGGTGCAAAAATTTACCTCGATTTTCCGTCTGTAGGTGCAACGGAAAATATAATGATGGCATCTTCTCTTGCGGAGGGCGAAACTATAATCGAAAATGCTGCAGTTGAGCCTGAAATAGTTGACCTCGCAAATTTTTTAAACTCTATGGGGGGAGAGATTGTAGGTGCAGGTACAGATACAATCAAAGTAAAAGGTGTAAAAAAATTAAAAGGTTGTGAGCATACAGTCATTCCGGACAGAATAGAGGCAGGGACATATATGGTTGCTGCCGCAATAACAAAAGGCGATATAACTATAAACAATGTTATTTGCGACCATTTAAGACCTGTATGCGCTAAATTAAAAGAAATCGGTGTTAATATTATTGAAAATCCTGACTCTATAAGAGTTATTTGCGAAAAACCGCTAAAAGCAACCGATATAAAAACATTACCCTACCCAGGTTTTCCGACTGATATGCAGGCACAGTTTGCTTCCCTTTTTTCTTGCATTAAGGGTACAAGCATTATTACTGAAACAATATTTGAAAACAGATTTCAACATATAGGCGAATTAAAAAGAATGGGAGCAAATATAAGAATTGACGGAAGATGTGCAGTAATCGAAGGAAGCCGCCTTTCAGGGACAACTGTTTCGGCAACTGACTTAAGAGCAGGAGCAGCGCTTGTTCTTGCAGGTTTAAACGCTGACGGAGAAACAATTATTAAAAATTCAGAATATATTACAAGAGGTTATTTCAACTTTACCGAAAATTTAAACAGTCTTGGAGCCAATATAAAATTCTCACAGTAAATAACCGTTTCAGGGACTATCCCTGAAACGGTTATTTGCTGTAAAGGTATTTAGTTTTACATAGAAAAAACTACTCTTACGACTCCATCATCTTGAAGATTTCTCTTTGAAGTCTTGATATTATTTTTTTCTCAAGCCTTGAAATATATGACTGGCTTATTCCAAGCATATCCGCCACCTCTTTTTGCGTTTTTTCAGGACCGCTTGTTAAACCAAAACGCAAATTCATTATATTTTGTTCTCTTTTTGAAAGTTTTGATAATGCTTCTGACAAGAGTTCTTTATCAACTTTTTCTTCCAGAGTTTTATAGATAATATCATTATCCGTTCCAAGTATATCCGAAAGCAGAAGTTCGTTTCCGTCCCAATCCACATTTAAAGGTTCA
>JAZOMN010000211.1:0-6829 GCA_045654005.1 Clostridia bacterium | reverse complement strand
AATTATATAAAAGATTATGAATATCTTCACATTCATTTCTTAAATACATTTTAAAGTCAACTGCAACCTGGTCATTTCGGCTTCTGCCTGTATGAAGTTGTTTACCGATATCACCTAATCTGTCAATAAGAATGGTTTCGATATTCATATGAATATCTTCCGCATTGACAGAAAACTCAACTTTTCCCGACTCAATATCAGATAAAATATTATTTAATTCTTTTTCTATTTTTAAGGCATTCTCTTTTGGAATAATATTCTGGTTCCCAAGCATCTTGACATGAGCAATACTACCTGTAATATCTTCTTTATAAAGCCTCTTATCAAACTTTATTGAAGAATTATAGTCGTTGGCAAGACTGTCCGTCTCCTTGGAAAATCGACCGCCCCATAATTTCATAACGCGACTCCTTATTTGTTTTCCTTATTTTTTAGCGCTCTAACTTTAAGCGGTAAGCCGAATAAGTTAATAAAGCCTTCTGCATCTTTATGATTGTAAACTTCATCTTCCTCAAAGGTAGCAAATTCTTCAGAGTATAATGAATATGGAGATTTTGCACCTGCAGGAGTTACCTGACCTTTATATAATTTAAGTCTTACAGTACCTGTAACATTTTCTTCGCAAACATTAACGAAAGCATCAATTGCTTCTCTTAAAGGTGTAAACCATAATCCGTCATATACAAGTTCTGCATATTTAGAAGATATAAGTTCTTTGTAGTGCATTGTCTGCCTGTCTAAGCACAAATATTCAAGTTCTTTAATTGCAGTATATAAAATTGTTCCACCCGGAGTTTCATACACACCTCTTGATTTCATACCAACAAGTCTGTTTTCAACCATATCAGCAATACCCACACCGTGCTTTCCACCAAGTTCGTTTGCTTTTTCAACTAATTTAAGTGGAGACATTTTTTCTCCGTTTATAGCAACAGGAACACCTTTTTCAAATTCTATTTCAATATATTCGCACTTATCAGGTGCTTTTTCAGGTGTTGTCATAAGTTGAAGAATTTTATCGTAATTAGGTTCGTTCCAAGGGTCTTCCAAATCTAAACCTTCGTGAGAAAGATGCCAAACATTTCTATCCATTGAATAGTTATCTTCCTTAGTTACAGGGATTGGAATATTTCTTGCTTCGGCATATTCGATTTCATCTTCTCTTGAACGGATATCCCAGATTCTCCAAGGTGCAATAATTTTAAGATGTGGAGCAAGTGCTTTAATTGTAAGTTCAAATCTTACCTGGTCATTACCCTTACCTGTTGCACCATGACAAATTGCAACTGCGCCTTCTTTTTCTGCTATTTCAACAAGCCTTTTAGCAATACAAGGACGAGCATGAGATGTACCAAGCAAATATTTTCCTTCATACACTGCGCCTGCTTTTAATGTAGGGAATATGTAATTAGCAACATAGTCTTCTTTTAAGTCTTCTATATAAAGTTTAGAAGCACCTGTTTTTAATGCTTTTTCTTCTAACCCTTCAGTTTCTTTACCCTGACCTACATCACCGCATACAGCAATTACTTCATAATCATAATTTTCTTTTAGCCATGGGATAATGATAGAAGTATCAAGACCGCCTGAATATGCTAAAATTACTTTTTCTTTCTTACTCATTTTTATTCCTCCAAAAAGTTTTATAAATTTAATTATTGTTAAATGTAAAAAAATATGTTACAATATATTAGATTATACTATAAACTTTAAAAAAAAGCAAGTATTTTTTATAAAAATACAGAAAAATGTATTTTTATGCAAAAGAGGTTTTAAATATGAGAATTCTTGGGATTGACCCGGGGTTTGCAATAGTGGGAATTGGTATCATTGAATATGTCGGAAATAAGTTCAAAGTCATTGAGTACACTAAGATTACCACCGAAGCGCACACTGATTTTCCGGGAAGATTAAAGAAAATTTACGATGAATTAAATTGCATAATTAATGAATATAAGCCTGATGTTATTGCAATAGAAGAATTGTTTTTTAACAACAATGCAAAAACTGCTATAAACGTCGGTCAGGGGCGAGGTGTTTGTTTATTATGCGGAGCAATAAATAATATCCCGATTTATGAGTACACTCCCCTGCAGATAAAACAAGCAGTTGTAGGATATGGAAGAGCGGTAAAAGAACAGGTTCAGCAAATGGTCAAGGTTCTTTTAAATTTAGAAAAAGTACCGAAGCCCGATGACGTTGCAGATGCTTTAGCGGTTGCTGTATGTCACGCTCATTCATTTAATATGAACATTAAGTTAAACATCAGATAAACAAGTAGGTAGGTAATGATATGTTTTATTATTTAAAAGGAAAAGTTACTGTTAAAGAAAATAATTTTATGGTTATTGATGTTGGCGGTGCAGGATATAAAATCTACACTTCATATTCAACGCTTGAACGCGCAACACTTAACGAAGAATTTCTTGCATACACATACACACACATAAGAGAAGATACATTTGATATATACGGTTTTTGCTCTTTGGAAGAACTTAATACATTCCAGATGTTAATCACAGTTTCGGGAGTTGGTCCAAAGGCGGCATTATCCATTTTATCTTTTATGCCTACAGATGTGTTTGCCATATCGGTTATAAAAAGCGATATAAGTGCAATTACAAAGGCCCCTGGTATTGGCAAAAAAATTGCAGAAAGAATAGTTCTTGAACTTAAAGATAAAATTGCAAAATCAGGAAATTACGAAGAAATCGGAGCATCTGATTCGCTTGTTTCAAACGATGTGATTAAAGAAGCAGTTGATGCACTTATGGTGCTTGGCTATTCCCAACTTGAAGCAAAAGGTGCTGTTTCAAATGTTAAAGACAGTTACGCCAACGTTGAAGATATTATAAAAAATGCTTTAAAACTTTTAATGAACTAAAGTGAGGGGTTATTATGGAGGAAAACGAAAGAATAATTTCAGCAAGAGAACTTTCAGAAGATAACGACCAGTCTTTAAGACCGAAGTTTTTATGCGATTATGTCGGTCAGGAAAATTCAAAAGAAAATTTAAATATATGTATAACTGCAGCAAAACAAAGAAATGAATCTTTAGACCACGTTTTGCTTTACGGACCTCCCGGGCTTGGGAAAACAACTCTTTCTCAGGTTATTGCAAATGAACTTAATGTCAACATCCGTGTTACATCAGGTCCTGCAATTGAAAAGCCTGGTGATTTAGCGGCGATACTTACCAACCTTTCTGAAAATGACGTTTTATTTATTGATGAAATCCACCGTCTTTCAAAGAGTGTTGAAGAAGTTTTATATCCCGCAATGGAAGATTATGCACTGGATATTATTATAGGAAAAGGTCCATCTGCAAGAAGCATCAGGCTTGACTTACCAAAATTTACTTTAATAGGTGCTACAACTAAAGCAGGAAACCTTACTGCGCCTTTAAGAGACCGTTTCGGCGTTTTATTAAGACTTGATTTATACACTACCGAAGAACTTAAAAAGATTGTTACAAGGTCGGCAGGAATTTTGAATATTAAAATTGAAGACGAGGGCGCTTTGGAAATTGCATCGCGTTCAAGAGGAACTCCGAGAATTGCAAACAGACTTTTAAAAAGAGTCAGAGATTATGCACAGGTTTTGGGAGACGGTATTATCACAAAAGAAATAACTGACAAAGCCTTGAAAATGATGGAAATTGACAATATCGGTCTTGATAAAACTGACAAAAGAATGATTCTTGCTATTATAAACGCTTTTGGCGGAGGCCCTGTCGGGCTTGATACACTTGCCGCTACAATAGGCGAAGAAGCAACGACCATTGAAGATGTTTACGAGCCGTATTTATTACAATTAGGCTTTTTAAACCGTACTCCAAGAGGCAGAATGGCGACTAAACTTGCTTATGAACATTTTGGACTTGATTACTTAAAAGAAGATCAGATTTCTTTTTAGTCATATTTTTTATATTTCCTAAATATTATATAGTATAATATTAAATAGGAGATAAAAGATATGTTAATTAAAGAAACTGAAAACAACTATGCATTCATTTCAGGAACGGTTGAAAGCGAACTTACACTTAGCCACGAAATATACGAAGAGAAGTTTTTTAACTTTAAAGTAAAGTCACAAAGACTTTCAGATTCATTTGATATAATAAATGTAACGGTATCTGAAAGGCTTTTAAATGATAATCTTAACTTATCTTTCGGTGCAAAACTTGATATATGGGGTCAATTCCGTTCCTATAACAATTTTTCTGAAATTGGGAACAAATTACTTCTTACTCTTTTTGCAAAGGATATAAAAGAAGCATCGTTCGACTCACAAGATAAAAATGAAATATATCTTGACGGTTTTATCTGCAAAGCACCCGTTTACAGAATTACGCCTTTTGGCAGAGAGATAACGGATATTTTACTCGCAGTTAACAGAATACATAATAAATCAGATTATATCCCCTGTATTGCATGGGGACGTAATGCAAAATTTGCTGAAAATCTGAATGTCGGAGACCGAATAAGAATTACAGGCAGAATTCAAAGCAGAAATTATCAGAAAAAATTAGAAGACGAAACCGAGATTACAAAAACTGCTTTTGAAGTTTCTATCGGCAAATTGGAACTTATAAAAGACGAAATTTATTCATAAACAATAAAGGTATAAATCGCTTTATGCGTTTTATACCTTTATTGTTTTATTCATTATTTATTATTCAATATTCATTATTCAATATTCATTATTCATTTGCGGAACGCGTGTTATTCCACCTCATCCACCCCAATTGCGGTCCCCCTTCCCCTCAAGGGGAAGGCAGCGTTCCCTACTTCCCTAGTGCTTCTTTTGCTAATTTATCTGCCATTTCATTATATTTAACGCCTGAATGTGCAGGAACTTTTATAAATTCAAGTTCTATTTTTTTTATCATTTTATCACAGTATTCTTTGTATTGTCTGGTACAAGTCTGATTTGTTTTCCATTCCCCTCTTGCCCATTTTCCAATTCCTTCGTAGTCGTGGTATATTTTTATTTTTTTATACCCTTTTTCAAAAGCATATTTCATAACAGTCATAGCACCTGACAACTCACCTGCTACATTTCGCATCAAAGCCGCTTCTTCGTTTTTCCCGACACCATTTAATGTTTCTACAACCTCATTGTTATATATTATAACAGCGCCGAAAGAATAATTTTTAGTGTCTGTATCGTAACTTCCGTCAACATATGCCGTAAGAGTTTTATCATCTTCGAATGAAAGTTGCTCGGCATCAAGTCCATAAAGATAGTCATTCGCGTCCTTTTCATTTTTAAAGCCTTTATATTCTGCACCCGAAAAGCCTGAGATAAGTTCTTTCACTTCATCCCAGTCATAAAATATGCCTGTTTTTTTACCCTTCTTTACTGCATATACTTTTTTCATACTAACCTCAACACATTCCGAATGTTTTTAATATAAATAAACCTAAAAATAAAGTCAACATACTAAGCCCCGTTGTGCAAACAACAATTCCCGAGGTAAGTTCACTGTCAGATCCCATTTCTTTTGCCATAATATAACTGTTTATAGCAGTTGACGAGCCCATAAAAATAAGTACTATTAAAAGTTCTGCCCCTCTGTACCCCATTAAAAAGGCAACTGTTAACCCAAACAAAGGAGCAATAACAATTTTTATTAAAGATGCTATAATAGTAGTCTTAATATTTTTTATAAATTTCTTAAAATCGAAAGATGCACCAAGTACAATAAGGCCAAGCCCCAGCGCTGTATTACCTACATAACTTATCGTTTTGCTTATTGACACAGGAACAGGCACAGAAAATACAGAAAACAAAAGCCCTGATAATGCTCCGATAATAAGAGGGTTTGTTATAATATTCTTTAAAATCTTTTTATAATCGCCTTTACTTTGCGACCAATATGCAAGACAAACAACTGCGCAAATATTAAAAAGAGGCACACCGAATGCAAGTACAAGTTCTGCTTTTGCAACGCCTACTGCGTCAAGTACATTCTTTGCAAGAGGTATTCCAAGAATTGCAAAGTTAGACCTGAATCCACAATGAATTATTGCACCTGCGCTTACCCTGTCTTTCACAAACAAAGGGACAGTTATCCACAAAATAACTATAAAAACAAAAATCAGGCCCAATACAGTAAAAATGAATTTAAAATCAAACGCATCTTTAAAACTTACCGAAGCAGTATCGGTAAATAATAGTGCAGGTGTAGCAATAAGAAATACAAATCTTGATGCACCGCTTAAAAATTCATCTTTTAATACATTTTTATATTTTAAAAAGCATCCTAAGGCCATTACCAGAAAAATTGGTAAAACTCCGTTTAATGCAAATAAAAAATTCTCCATAAACCCTACCTTATCTGACCGTTTCCGTAAACAATATATTTTATACTTGTAAGTTCAGAAAGACCCATTGGACCGCGTGCGTGAAGTTTCTGAGTGCTGATACCTATTTCTGCGCCAAAGCCAAACTCAAATCCGTCAGTAAATCTTGTTGATGCATTGACATATACACACGAAGAGTCAATCTCATTTAAAAATTTCTCGGAATTAAAATAGTTATTGGTTACAATACATTCAGAATGACCTGTTGAATGTTCGTTAATATGCAGTATAGCGTCTTCTATGCTATCAACAATTATAACCGAAATTATAAGGTCATTATATTCTTTATAAAAGTCTTCATCAGTTGCTTTATTAATTTTTGGGCAAATCTTGATTGATTTTTCGCAGCCTCTTATCTCTACCCCTTTTTCTGCTAATTTTTCTACTATTTGAGGAAGAAATTCTTCGGCTATATCCTTGTGAAGTACAATGCCTTCACAGGCGTTACAAACCGATGGTCT
>JAZOMN010000210.1:0-12802 GCA_045654005.1 Clostridia bacterium | reverse complement strand
ATTCTTTTCTTTTTATATATTGCTTAGGCGGAACGCCTACAATATTTTTAAATGTTCTTATAAAATGAGAGTAATCGTTAAAACCGCATTTTTCGCAAGTGTCTTTAACATCAAACCCGTCATTTAAAAATTTCTTTGCTTCCGCAATTCTTCTTAAAGTTATATAATTTACAACTGTTGTACCTGTATGCTTTTTAAAAATTCTGCACAGGTGATTTTTTGATATAAAATGCTTCTTTGAAAGTTCGTCAAGGTTGATATTTGCAAACAAATTATCGTTTATGTAAGAAACAACCGATTCAACAACTGCATTGCTTGTATATGAAGAGTCTGTTTCGCCGGATGTTGAACTTAACAAATATCTGTTTATAAGAACAACAGCTTTTATAGCATTTAAGTTAGATAAAATATCGTCACCTAATTCTTCGCTCTTTTTAAAAGAATTGAATATATCAATAAGTTCCATCGCCTGCTCATTAGTAAGAGAAACCTGCCTTTTAAAATTCACACGGTCATAAAAACAAGCAGAAAGGTCGGTTTGCGATGTGGAATTTAAAAGAAGAAATCTCGGATGCAGTTTAAAAACATATCTTTCGCAAAAAGCACCCTGCTTTTCTAAAAGTTTATGAATTTCAAACTGGTTGACAACAAGCATATCATTTCTGTTAGCAGAAAACATAGAATCACCGATAAGAAATTCCTGAGAATTACTTAAGCACAAAAACACTTCGCAACAATCGTGAATATGCATATTTTTAACTTGCTCTTCTTTGTTCGAATAAAAGACAGCAAAAGTTTTGGAATTGACGCATTCGTCTGTTCCGTCCTGCATAAGCTTATCAAAATATTTAGGCATACTGCTGTCCCCTTTCGTCTTTTTATTAAACTCATTTTAAAATTAGCGAACGATTTTGATGCCATTTTATTTGGCGATATACTCGCTCACGCTCGTGCGATATATTTTCACTCTGTTCAAATGCGATATAACTCCGCTTTGCTCCGTTGCGATATGATATGAATTCTCGTTGCCGTCAGGCGACATATCGCACCGTAGGGTATATCGCATCCGTCAGGATATATAGCGAATTTGAAAGAATTCATATCGCTAATTTCAAGCACCGCTTGAAATTATTTTATCACAGGGTATTAAAAATTTCAATAATGCAATTTCCATAATCAAAATATGCAATATTTTTGTATAAAAACAACAAGACTTTGCAGAAATAATATTGTATAATTATGTCAAAGGATGGGTTATAAAAAAACTTCAGATCGCAAAAAGTTGTTTTTTTCAACGCGAAAGCACATAAATTTTTTACTTCTTTAATATTAAGGTAAAGATTTGTGCAAAAAATCTTTGGAATTTATACTTTTGGCTATGAAGCTTTTTCCAAATCCCACAAATAAAAAACGAATTATAAAGAAAAGGTGATTTAAAATGAAAAAAGTTGTTACTTTTGGCGAAATCATGTTAAGACTTAAAAGTCCCGGTATGGAAAGATTTTTCCAGTCTCCAAGTTTAGAAGCTACTTTCGGGGGCGGAGAAGCAAATGTTTGTGTATCTTTGGCAAACTACGGTATGGAAACAGGATTTATTACTGCTTTACCTAAAAACGATATTGCAAATGCATGCATAAGAGAATTAAGAGGTTTTGGCGTTGATACATCTTCTATCGTATTCAATGACGGAAGAGTTGGTATTTACTTCTTAGAATCAGGCGCTAACCAGAGACCTTCAAAAGTTATATATGACAGAGCAAACTCTGCAATCGCTATTGCAAAAGAAGACGAAATTGACTTTGTTAAAGCATTCCAGGGTGCTACATGGTTCCACATCACAGGTATTACACCTGCTATTTCAGAATCTGCAGCAGTTCTTGCACTAAAATCAGTTAAAACTGCAAAAGAACTTGGATTAACAGTTTCTTGTGACTTAAACTACCGTAAAAACTTATGGAAATACGGAAAAGAAGCAAAAGAAGTTATGAGAGAACTTACAAAATATGTTGATGTTATCATTGCTAACGAAGAAGACTGTCAGAAATCATTAGGAATTGAAAACAACTCTCATGTTGAAGGCGGAGTTTTGGATACTAAAAAATATGAAGAATTAGCAAAAGAAGTTTTAAAACAGTTCCCTGATACAAAGAAAATTGCTATTACTTTAAGAGAATCAAAATCTGCTACACATAATGACTGGTCAGCATGTATCTACAACGGTAAAGAATTCTACGTTTCTAAAAAATATGAAATCAAGAATATCATTGACCGTGTAGGCGGCGGTGACAGTTTTGCTGCAGGTCTTATCTATGGTTTAAATAACTACGAAAAAGATTCTGACGCATTAGAATTTGCAGTTGCTGCAAGTTGTTTAAAACACTCAATCCTTGGCGACTACAACAGAGTATCTGTTTCAGAAGTTACATCATTAATGGGTGGCGACGGCTCAGGTAGAGTTCAGAGATAATTTAAATATTGCCCGATGTCAAAAAGACATCGGGCAGTTTTATTGTCTTACGACAGTTTTATTGCTACGCAGTGTTATTGCCTTCGGCAGTTTTAAACAATAAGAACATCAGGAAATTCTAAAAGCCTGAAACGATTATATTCGTTTCAGGCTTTTATGAGTTTACTTATTTCCATTCAATAAAGGAATAACTGTCCATTATTTGAAAAAATTTTGCCAATCGTTCATAAAGAGGATTTGCTTTATCGCCAAATTTTTCTTCGACTTTTTTTCCTATTTCCAAAATGGATTTTTCGCCATCTGCAACCGATATTGCAAAACTTCCGAATTCATCTAAATGAATATAACTTATTTTCGGTTTCTTAAAAAGTTTTTGAAAAATTTTGTTGATAAATCCTTTGTTTTCTATTTCCAAAGTAACAATTCCGTCTTTGGTTGTAAAGCCAATGTGTGAATTTAACATCGGCTTTTTATCAAGATAATTTTCTTTATTCATAATTTCTTACTTTCTCTTTTTAAGTAGTGAGAATTTTAACAAACTTACTATAATAAGAGCGAATACAACAAGGCTTAAAACACCTGTTGCCCATTCAGGTAGTGCTATAAGACCTGAAATATTGATAAGTCCGTCAATTCCTGCTACAGCCAAGAGTGCAAGGATAATTCCCACGATACCTTCCCCTGCTATCATACCCGAACAGAAAAGAATACCGTCATTTACTATTTCTTTTTTAACTTTTTCTTCTTTTTTCATTTTATCAAAGAACAAACGAACAAGACCGCCCACCATAATACAAGCATTAAGCTGAACAGGAAGATAAATACCGATTGCAAAAGGAAGAACCGGAATACCAAGCACTTCTATAACAAGTGAAATAAATACACCTATAAATACTAAAGTCCAAGGCAAGTCGGCATTCATAACACCTTCAATAATCATTTTCATTAAAGTTGCCTGAGGAGCAGCAAGTTCTTCTGAACCAAATCCCCATGCAGCATCAAGAAGATATAATGTTCCGCCTATTGCAAGGGCAGATGCTACAACACCGATTACTTCGCCGATTTGTTGCTTTTTAGGAGTAGCGCCAAGTAAGAAACCTGTTTTTAAATCTTGTGAAGTGTCCCCTGAAATTGCGGCAACAATACAGATTATAGAACCGATTGCAATAGCAGCCTGCATACCTGATGCACCTACATCGCCTGTAACTTTTAATATAAGTGTTGAAATTAAAAGTGTAGCAATTGCCATTCCTGAAACAGGGTTGTTACTGCTTCCTACAAGTCCAACCATTCTTGAAGAAACGGTTGCAAAGAAGAAACCGAAAACTACAACAATTACTGCGCCTATAATTGATACAGGGATTGCAGGAACAAGCCATACAAGAAGTGTTAAAAGCACAATAACACTGATAACAATTTTCATACTTAAATCCTGTTCTGTTCTTAAAGACCCTGCACCGCTTCCCGAAGCAAAACCTTTCATAGCGCCCCTGAATGTAGAAATAATTAAAGGTAAAGATTTAATTAAACTTATAATACCTCCACAGGCAAGAGCACCTGCACCGATATAACGGATATATGAAGACCATATTGCACTTGCACCACCTGATGCAAACATTTCACCTATTGTATCAGTACCCGGATACAAAATAATATTTTCACCGAACAGAACGATTAAAGGAATTATAACAAGCCAGCTTAAAACACCGCCCGAGAACATATAAGAAGAAATACGCGGTCCGCAGATATAACCTACGCTCATAACCGCAGGGTAAATTTGTGTTCCGATTTCTCCTGCAAAGCCTTTTACTCTTAAAGATACTTCCCCCGGAACTGCTTTAAGACCGTCAATTATAAACTTAAATATTGCAGCAAATCCCATACCTGCAAAAACAGTTGTTGCATTTGCACCGCCTTCTTCTCCTGCAAGTAAAACTTCTGCACAAGCAGTTCCTTCAGGATAAGGAAGAATGTTATGTTCTTTAACTATAAGCGCATTTCTTAAAGGCACCATAAAGAACACACCTAAAAGTCCGCCTATTAAGGCAATAAGTGTTATTTCTATTATACCGGGCTTGTCCATAATGCCTTCTGATGCCCATAAAAACAATGCAGGTAATGTAAATATTGCACCTGCGGCAACTGATTCGCCGGCAGAACCTATTGTCTGCACAATGTTACTTTCCAAAATAGAGTTCTTACGCATTATAACACGGATAACTCCCATGGCAATAACTGCGGCAGGAATAGAAGCAGAAACTGTCATCCCTACTCTTAATCCCAGATATGCGTTTGCAGCACCAAAAATAACTGCAAGTAAAATTCCCATTATAATAGAGGTAACGGTAATTTCAGGCGTTACTCTGTCAGCAGGAATATAAGGTTTAAATTCTTTATTTTGCATAAAAAAATCCTTTCTCTTTTTATATTATTATATTATCTTAAACTATTATACTTTAAAAGTGTTTATTTTTCAAGTAAAAGAATAAAAAAGGGGATGTGATTTTTTCATCTATTTAAAGAATATGTTGGAACTTCATTATGAAATTACACTTTAAAAAGGACGATTTGGGGACTGTCCCCAAATCGCCCTTGTGCATTTTAAGAATGGATAAATACATTTTCCACAACAGTTCGCATATTAAAAAAGAAGGCAAAACGCCGTATGGCGTGTTTTGCCTTCTTTCATTCCTGATTGTTAAGATTTACGCTTTTTTTGTTGTTACTTTTTTGATTATAAATAAAGTTACAACAAGAATAACAATGCTTATTGGAAGAGTTATCAACCAGTTTGGTATAAATCCTGTTAAGATATATCCGATAAATGATACACCTGCTACTAAAAGTGCGTAAGGAAGTTGAGTTGATACGTGGTTTATGTGGTTACACTGAGCACCTGCAGATGCCATAATTGTTGTATCTGAAATTGGTGAGCAGTGGTCTCCGCATACAGCACCGGCAAGACAAGCAGAAATACCGATAACAAGCATTGAAGCATCAGCGGCAAATACTGCTGTAACGATAGGAATTAAGATACCGAATGTACCCCATGATGTTCCTGTAGCAAATGCAAGAGCAACAGCAACTAAGAAGATAATAGCAGGTAAGAATATTGTTAAGCCTTCTGCTGCGCCTTCCATTAAAGCGGCAACATAAGTATCTGCTCCTAAAGCGCCTGTAAGTCCGCTAAGTGTCCATGCGAATGATAAGATAAGTATTGCAGGAACCATTGCGCAGAAACCTTTTGGAACACATTCCATTGCTTCTTTAAACGAGATAACTCCTCTTACTGTTAAATAAATAATTGTGATAATAAGAGCAATAAGCGCACCCCATGAAAGAGCAACCGAAGCATCGCATCCTGCAAACGCATCAACAAAAGATGTACCGGAGAAGAATCCGCCTGAATAAAGCATACCGATTACACAGCATCCGATTAAAACTAAAACAGGGATAATAAGGTCAAATATTTTACCTTTAGAAGAAACTTGTTCATTGTCAACCTTTTCATATCCGCCTTCGCCTGAGAAAATGTCACCATTTTCTGCATTGATTTCGTGCTTTTTCATAGGACCGAAATCAAATTTCATAAGACTGATTACAATAATCATAACGATAGTAAGTAAAGAATAGAAGTTATAAGGAATAGCGCTTATAAATAATTCAAGACCGTTTCTTCCTTCAACAACCCCTGATACTGCAGCAGCCCAAGAAGAAATTGGTGCTATCATACAGATAGGTGCAGCAGTTGCGTCAATTATGTAAGCAAGTTTTGCTCTTGAGATTTTATGAGAATCTGCAACAGGACGCATAACTGAACCAACTGTTAAACAGTTAAAGTAATCGTCAACAAAGATAAGTACGCCAAGTGCAAATGTTGCAAGCCCCGCGCCCACTTTAGTTTTAACATGAGTCTGTGCCCATTTACCGAAAGCGATAGATCCGCCTGCTTTGTTGATTAAAGCAACCATTATACCTAAAAGTACAAGGAAGATTAAAATACCAACATTCCATGCATCTGCAATACTTGCGATAAATCCGTCGTTAATAATAGTGTCAATTGTGCCAATCGGGCTTAAGTTTGCACATAAAAGCCCACCTGTAACAATACCGATAAATAATGAAGAATAAACTTCTTTTGTGATAAGAGCAAGACCGATAGCGATAATCGGCGGAACAAGTGCCATAAATGTACCTGCATATCTGCTTGTAGCTTCCGCATCGCCATTATTTACTATAGCACAAAGATATGCGAAAATACCAATAGCGATTGCGCCAAGGATTACTCCTAAAACGTGTTTTCTTTTCATTTGTTTCTCCCCTTTTATTTAATTATTTTATTTAAGTTCTCTATTATGTCATTGACCTCTGAATCTATTTGCCTTGATAATTCAAATAAGAATTCATAAGTTTTTGAATCTTTAATTAAGATTTCTCCAAGATGTTTTACACCTCTTACAAAGGAAGAATTAAAATCTTTTAATTCGTATTTGTATAAAGGGCAAACACTTCTCCCCCTCGGGTCAACTATTATTTTTAAATCTCCCTCGATTGTTATGTATAAAAAAAGCGGAAAAATTCTGCAAGAAAGCGGTCGTTCATTTCTTTTGCAATATGGTTTGCAATAAAGAATTTTTGCATATTTACCCGCATATTTAAGGTCGCTTTCTTCTATTTTAAAATTATCTTTCCCTATAAACATTTCTTCTTCACAAGGGAAAAGATACATTCCAAGTTCCTCGCCGTCCGTATCAACGCAACAGGCATTAGAACATAAAGCCCCGCAATCCGTTTTCAAAGGAGTTCTTTTATTTAATTTTTTATATAAGTAATTATAGTCTAACATATACCTTTTTGTTATAAAACCCCGAACAAAATGTCGGGGTTTTACTTTTTTTAAATTTTCAATTCTCATTTAGTATTCTTCTTTTCTTTTTTAAACGCTACCCAAGTAGGTGCGGCAATAAAAATTGAAGAATATGTTCCGGCAAGAAGACCAACAATAAGTGCTAAAGAGAAATCTTTAATCGCATCTACGCCTAAGAAATACAAAAGAACAATTGTTATTAAAGTTGTTACAGATGTATTGATTGAACGAGTAATAGTCTGATTTACAGATTTATTTGCGATTTCGGCATAAGTTTCTTTTCTTGCGAATTTAATATTTTCTCTGATACGGTCAAATACAACGATAGTATCATTGATTGAATAACCGATTATTGTAAGAATCGCAGCAATAAACGCAGTGTTTAAAGGCATTCTTAAAATCATATATGCGCAAAGAATAATTGCAACGTCATGGATAAGAGCAATGATTGCTGCCATTCCTGATAAGAATTCAAATCTTATTGTGATATAGATAAGCATTAAGATAACAGCGATAACACAAGCAACAACTGCAGTTTGTGTAAGTTCTTTACCGATTGTAGGAGATACTGAATCAACTGAAAGTCTTTGTCCGTCTTCTAAAGAATATTTAGTTTTAATTGCGTTCCAAAGGCTTTCTGACTGTTCGGTTGTAAGAGTCTGAGACTTAATTGTCATCTGGTTTTCATTTGTTATAGAATTCTGAACAGCAGATGCTTTAAATCCTAAAGTATCATTAAATAACTGTTCGATTTCAGCTTTGTCAACAACTTTACCAAAATCAACAACGATTTCAGTACCGCCTGCAAAGTCAATATCTAAAACAAATCCGCCGCCAACAATACCAACAATAATTGCGGCAACTATAATTGCTATAGGAAGAATAAAGAAACGCCATTTTTTAGTACAAATATCTAAATTAAACATTTATTTTTCCTCCTTTATTTTTTTTGCAGATAATCCGTATAATACAGGGTTTTTAATATTTAAGTCAAAGATTGCTTTAAGTAAGAATCTTGTTATTATAATAGCAGTAAATAAACTTACTATAATACCTATTCCTAAAGTAAACGCGAAACCTTTGATTGTTCCTGTACCGAATATATATAATACAACTGCAACGATAATTGTTGTAATGTTAGCATCTATTACAGCAGTTAACGCTCTGTTAAAACCTGCTTTCATAGCGGCACCTGTTGTTTTGCCAAGTTTTAATTCGTCTTTGATTCTTTCAAAGATAATAACGTTAGCGTCAACAGCCATACCTATTGAAAGGATAATACCTGCAATACCAGGTAAACTTAAGTTTGCTCTTGTAGCAACCATTACAAGTAAAACGATTACAACATAAGCAGCAAGAGAAATACTTGCAACAAATCCAGGTAATCTGTAGATAACAATCATAAATAACATTACAAGTAAAATACCGATGATTGCTGCTAAGATACTTGTTGATAAAGCATCATCCCCAAGAACAGGACCTGCACTTCTTCTTTCAACATCTTTAAGTTTGAAAGGAAGTTGACCTTCTTTAATTGTAGTAGCAAGGTTTTTAGCAGTTTCAGCAGTAAAATCGCCTGTGATAACTGCTTTATCTGAATTGATTGGTTCGCTTACTCTTGGTGAAGAATAAACTTCTTCGTCAAGCATAATTGATATATAGTTTTCGCCTTCAGGTTTCTGGCTCATTCTTGTTGTTCCGTCAAAGAAAGCCGCCTGAGCGTCTGCGTTAAGTTCTAACTCAACATAATGCTGGTTTGCACCGTTTTCAGTAACAGGTCCGTAAGTTGCAGATGCGTCTTTAACATTTTTACCTGTTAAAACCACATTACCTTCTGAATCAACGAATTTAAGTTCAGCAGTTGCGCCTAAAACTTTAATCGCTTCGTCAGGGTTTGTGATAGTTGGGATTTCAACTAAAACTCTGTTGTCCCCTTGTTTAGAAACTGTTGCTTCGGTAAAGCCAAGATTGTCAAGTCGTTTATACATAATATCAACAACTGTACTCATCTGTTCGTCGTCAGGAGTTGCATCCTGTGCCTCATATACTATAACGGAACCTCCCGATAAGTCAAAACCTAATCTTATTCCGTTATCTTCATCAAACACACTGTAGAATTTATATGGTATGTTCAACGCTGTAAGTGATAAACCGCTGATTGCGATATAGCCGAATAAAACTATAAGCAATACGACAATCACAATTTTAGAAATGCTTTTAGCCATCTCATTCCCTCCTAATATTGTTCATTACTAAATTATACCTAAAAATTACAAATAAGTCAATAATATTTATTTATTTTTAGACACTTCAAGCCTTAGTAATGCTTTTTTTAATTTAATTTCAGCGATTTTTGATGTTTTATCGCTGTTTAATTTATTTTGTGCTTTTTCTTTTGCATTTTCTGCACGGGCAACATCAATATCCTCTGCAAATTCAAATGTTGTGGCAACAATTCTTGCCTCGCCATCCGAAACACTTATAAAACCACCTGAACACGCTCCGTACTTTTCGCCGTTTTCGTCCTTTATTTTGACTTTGCCGATTTCAATCGGTGCGACATAATCTGCATGATTTTTTAAAATACATACATCGCCCGAAGTTGTCCTTGCGACAACGCTTAAAACAAAACCGTCATACTCGATGCCGTCAAGTGTTACTATTTTAAGATTAAAAGTTTCCATAAGAGCCACCCCTTACAGAGATTTTGCTTTTTCAACTGCTTCATCTATTGTTCCTACGAACAAGAAGGCAGATTCAGGCAAATTATCATGCTTTCCTTCAATGATTTCTTTAAATCCTCTTACAGTTTCTTTTACAGGAACATATTTACCCTGATAGCCTGTAAACTGCTCAGCAACTGTAAACGGCTGAGATAGAAATCTCTGGATTTTTCTTGCACGGTTAACGGTAAGTTTATCTTCGTCAGATAACTCGTCCATACCCATAATTGCAATAATATCCTGAAGTTCTTTATATCTTTGTAAAATTCTCTGCACTTCTCTTGCTACTTCATAATGCTCTATTCCCACGATATCAGGGGACAGAATTCTTGAAGTTGATTCTAATGGGTCAACCGCAGGATAAATACCAAGCGATGCAATGCTTCTTGATAAAACGGTTGTCGCATCAAGATGAGCAAATGTTGTTGCTGGTGCAGGGTCGGTAAGGTCGTCCGCAGGTACATAAACTGCCTGAACTGATGTTATCGAACCTTTTTTTGTAGATGTTATTCTCTCCTGCAAAGCACCCATTTCGGTAGCCAGTGTAGGCTGATAACCTACGGCAGACGGCATACGCCCAAGTAGCGCTGACACTTCGCTTCCTGCCTGTGTAAATCTGAATATATTATCAATAAATAAAAGTACGTCCTGACCTTCTTTGTCACGGAAGTATTCTGCCATAGTAAGACCTGAAAGAGCAACTCTCATTCTTGCTCCGGGCGGTTCGTTCATCTGACCGTAAACAAGTGCAGTCTTATCTATAACTCCCGATTCTTTCATTTCATAATATAAGTCGTTTCCCTCACGGGTTCTTTCTCCAACGCCTGTGAATACTGAAAGACCACCGTGCTGTTTTGCGACATTGTTTATAAGTTCCTGAATAAGTACTGTTTTACCAACACCTGCACCGCCGAAAAGACCTATTTTACCGCCCTTTGCATAAGGAGCGATCAAGTCAACAACTTTAATACCTGTTTCTAATATTTCAGTTGTACTGTTCTGCTCGTCATAACTCGGAGCAGGACGGTGAATATCCCATCTTTCTTTTACTTCGGGCATAGGTAAATTATCAATAGGGTCGCCAAGAAGATTAAATACTCTTCCCAAAGTTTCTTCCCCTACAGGAACAGTTATACCTCTTTTAGTATCAACTGCTTTTGCCCCTCTTTTAAGACCGTTAGTAGAACTCATGGCAATACATCTAACCACAGAGTCTCCAAGATGCTGGGCAACTTCGCAGACTATTTTACTGCCGTCATTTTCTATTTCAATAGCATTTAATAAATTTGGTAAGCATCCGTCTTCAAATTCAATATCAAGTACAGGACCAATAACCTGAATAACGGTGCCAATATTTTTTTCTGCCATTATTTTTTCTTCCTCCCTATTTACTTTCTGCGCCTGAGACAATTTCAGTGATTTCCTGAGTAATTGCCGCCTGCCTTGCGCGGTTATATTTTAAAGTTAAGTCGTCAATCATTTCGGCTGCATTTTTGGAAGCCGATTCCATAGAAGTTCTTCTTGCCGCGTGCTCGCTGGCAAGGGATTCGCAAATTGCCGAATAAATAACACCGCTTATATACTGAGGTACTATCTTATCAAAAACAGCTTCATTTGACGGCTCATATATTGTAAGTTGTTTACTTTTCGGCTTATTACTTTTCTCGGTTGCAAGAGGAAGGATTTCCTCGCAAACTGCTTCCTGATTAAGCATTGAAACAAACTTTGTATATACTATTAAAAGCCTGTCAAAATCTCCTTTTTTAAACCCAAAGGAAAGTGCTCCTCCTATATCGTAACAACGGGGGATATTAACATCTGATACCACGGGATAAAGGTCGGAAAAAATTTTTACGCCCTGCTTTTCGTAATATTCAAAAGCTTTTTTACCCACAGGAAGAACTACACAGTCGCATCCTTCCATAACCTCTTTTGCTTTTTTAAAGACATTTATATTATATCCGCCTGCAAGTCCGCGGTCACCGCCGATAACTATAACACAGGTTTTTAATATATCTCTTTTTTTCATATAAACAGAAGAAAAATCTGTTGTGTTTTCCTTTATTGAGTAAAGAGTGTCTTTTAATATTTCAAAAAACGGTCTTGTTGTTTCCGCCTTTAATTTTGCGTGTCTTAGTTTAGATGTAGCAACAAGTTCCATCGCTTTTGTAATCTGCCCCGTATTTTCAACGCTTTTTATTCTGTTTTTAATATCTTTCGTGGATGTCCCTGCCATAAGATATTACCTCTTCTTATACTCTTTGATTGCATTTGCAAGTTTTTCGGAAAGTTCATTTGAAAGGTCGCCGGTATTTTTAATTTCTTCTAAGATTTCATTATGATGATTTCTCATAAATTCAAAAAGACCATTCTGGAAATCTGAAATACCGCTAACTTCCACATCTGCTAAAAAGTCATTAACAACAGCATATATAATAACAACCTGCAATTCAACATCTATCGGAGAATTCCTGTCCTGTTTTAAAACTTCAACAATTCTTTCCCCTTGAGCAAGTCTTTTTTTCGTATCTTCGTCAAGGTCAGAACCAAACTGGGCAAACCCCTGAAGTTCCCTGTACTGAGAATAACTAAGTTTTAGCGACCCTGATACTTTTTTCATTGCTTTAATTTGTGCATTTCCTCCAACCCTTGATACAGATATACCCGGGTTTACAGCAGGCATAATACCACTGTGGAAAAGTTCGGTTTCTAAGAATATCTGACCGTCAGTTATAGATATAACAT
>JAZOMN010000209.1:0-12078 GCA_045654005.1 Clostridia bacterium | reverse complement strand
ATGAATTTAAGAGAATATCCTGATGAAGATATTGAAATTTTAAAAAACGGAATTGAAGTAGGGTCAAAAGAAGAAATGCTTGAATTTTTCGAAGATTTTGCTTAAATAAGAACCTCACGAAATTCTAAAAGCCACGGGCTTAAGAATTTCGGAGAACCTTGTTGCGTTAACCTGAAATAAAACAAAAATTGCATCAATAGGGTCTGCCCCTTTTGATGCAATTTTCATATTTTATATTTGATATACTGTTTTTCCTTCAACAATTGTCATAGAAATGTTGATATCTTCATCGAAAACAACAAGGTCAGCATCTTTTGACAACGCAATACTTCCTTTTTTGTTATCAATTTTAACAAATCTTGCAGGAACAATTGTCATCATTTTAACTGCATCACAAAGAGGAACGCCTGCAATTTTATACATAGTTCTCACAAGCCTGTCAGTAGTACATACGCTTCCTGCGAATGCAGATCTGTCCATAAGTTTTGCAACTCCGCCCTCGATAATAACTTTTTGACCGTCTTTAAGACTTCCTAAAATACTTTCTTCCCCGTCAGGCATACCTGCACCTCTCATGGAGTCGGTTACAAGGGCAATTCTGTCCGCCCCTTTTGATTTATATACAAGTTGTAATAATTCTTTTGGTAAGTGGTGACCGTCTGCAATTATTTCAACATTCATACCGTCAATTACATAACCACTTTCGATCACGCCAAGTTTACGATATCCGTCTTCTCTTACAATAGTTGACATTCCGCTGTAAAAATGGGTTATAAGATTAAAACCATTTTCATAAGCTAAAATAACATCTTCATATTTTGCATTGGAATGAGCAATTGATGCTAAAATTCCTTTTTCTTTTAAGAATGCACCAAACTCGGCTGACCCGGGAAGTTCCGGAGCGGCACTCCATCTTATAATATTTCCGTAAGATTTACTTTCAATTTCCTCATAATCTTCTTTAACAGGAGATTTTAAATAACGAGGGTCCTGAGCGCCTGCCTGCAAAGGACTGAAATACGGACCTTCAAGATGCAAACCTAAAAGTTTTGCTCCGTCAAATTCCATATCCTTAACTTTGTTAAACACTTCAAATGTATTTATAAGTTCTTCGTTTGTGCTTGTTAAGGTAGTCGGCAAAATAGCAGTTGTACCGTGCTTTGCATGGGTAGTTGCAGCAGTTATATATGCATCAATCGTTCCGTCCATAAAATCACATCCGCCGCCGCCGTGACAGTGGATATCTACAAATCCCGGAGCAATATATTTACCATTTACATCTATCGCCTCTATATCAAGAGAAGATACATCAAAACCGCTTCCAATTTCAATTATTTTCCCATCCGAAAAAACAACATATCCGTTTTCGATAATTCTTTCCGGAGTTATAAGTTTTCCATTATAAAGACAAATTTTGCTCATTTTAATTACCTCTTACATTACTTCAGAAATCTGAACTTCTCTGTCTTCGTCAAGCGATTTTTGAATCGCGTTAAGAATATATACAGGTTTAACCAAATCATCAAATGACAAAGGCATTTTATTTGTTTTTAACATTTCAATAAATTTAGCAAAGCCAAGTTTATAAATAAACGAAATATCAACTTCCTGTGAACAAACTTTTTCTGATCCATAAACAGTTACATAGTATGAAGAACATAGATTGTTAAATGCAAGTGTAACTATTTTATCTTCATAAGTAACGATTACTGAAGAATTTTTAGGTGCAATTGTTTTTGCAGTAACACTCTTTACATCATATCCGAAAACTGAAAGCATCATTTCGATTAAGTGAGAGCCGTAGAAGAAAATTCCGCCGTATTCACTTTCCAAATCGCCCGGGAAGTTTACGCATCCACCCGAAACAGCACCTATTCTTCCGGATTCAACTTTATCTTTTAATGTTAATATTTCGTAGTTATATTTTAATGTAGATCCGCCTGTGATTAGTGTGTTATTCTTTTCAACTGCTTTTCTTAAAAGTTCAATATCCTCTTTTGTTTCGCAAACAGGTTTATCTATCCACACAGGATATCCCGCTTCAACAAAAGGAAGGATATGAGGAACATGAAGAGAGCCGCGTCTGTAAACAACCATAACAGCATCAACTTTACCCATAAAGTCTTCCGGCTTTTCTGCGATAAACGGGATTTCTCCACTTGCAGCCACTTCTTTAGTGTGATTAGGGTCATCGTCGTTTCCGTATATAGCAACTATTCTTACATCATCACCGTAAACTTTTTCAACATTGCAAAGTCTTGCAAAATGAAGTGCGTGAGAGTTATCAGAGCCTAAAATACCAATTTTAAACATTGTGTATCAACCTTTCATAAAAAAATTATAAAATTATTTCTTTCTTTTCGTTTGACGATTTATAAATTCCAAGAATTATTTCAACACTCTTTCTTGCTTCTTCCCCTGTAATCATAGGATCTCTATCTTCTATAAGAGCCAGAGCCATATCTTCAACAAGATATGTATGGCCGAAATTTGTAGTAGAATACTGACAGTTAAGACCACCCATAGATCCTGTTACATCAGGCATTTTTATATCAGGGTTTTTAAGGTTCCAATAATAAAATCCTGAATCGCCAAAAGAGATACTTCCTTCGCTTCCGTGAACCGAGAATATTGTATCAAGACCCGGATAAGCAGTTGTAGCGCATTGGATAACACCGATTGCACCGTTTTTAAATCTTACTTTGGCAATAGCAGTATCTTCTACTTCTATATCCCATACCTTTGTTTCGCAGGTAGCATCAACCGAAGAAATTCCGCCCATCATCCAGTCAATCATATCAACGCCGTGAACGCCCTGATTCATAAGAGCACCGCCGCCGTCATATTTCCATGTAGCACGCCAGTCACCGCTGTCATAATATTCCTGGTCACGATAATATTTTAATGATGCGTCTGCCATTGTTATCTTTCCAAGATAACCTTTTTCTATTGCTTCTTTTGTTTTAATTGCTGCATCATAAGTTCTTCTTTGGAATATACAGCCTAACTTAACCCCGTTTTCCTTACAACTTAAGATAAGTTTATCCATTCTTTCTTTCGTTACTTCAAGCGGTTTTTCGCAAAGCACATTAACTTTATGTTTTGCGACTATAGATGCACAGTCTAAATGCATTCCACTCGGTGTTAAGATGCAGCAAACATCAATCTCTTCATTTTCAAGCATAGTTTCGATATCAGTGTACCATTTTGAAAGACCGTTTTCCTCTGCGGCTTTCTTTGCTCTTTCCTCAACAACATCACACACCGCAACAAGTTCTGCATGTGGTGCGTGTTTAATTGCATCAGAATGATTAACAAAAATTCTTCCACAACCAATAGTTGCAAATCTGACTTTTTTATCCATATTTATACCATTCCTTTTTATTATTCCTTGCAAAAATTATACTAAAATAAAAAAAACTTGTCAACAAAAGTATAAAAATATAATACTTTATAAATATTTTTATTTACAACTTGATAATAAATGCAATATAGATTATAATATATAAAGAGGTGATTTTATTGAAGAAATTACTAATTGTGGACGGAAACAGTATTGCCAACCGTGCATTTTACGGAATAAGGCCTTTATCTACCAAAGAAGGAATTCCAACAAATGCTATCTTTGGTTTTTTAAATATAGTACTTAAAGTGATAGACGAAGAAAAGCCTGACTTTATTACCGTTGCTTTTGACGTATCAAAAAAGACTTTCAGAAACGATATGTACGATTTATACAAAGCCAACAGAAAAGGTATGCCTGATGATTTGGCGGCGCAACTTCCTATACTTAAGGAAGTGCTTGATGTGCTTAATATTTCTCATATCGGTTTAGAGGGATATGAAGCGGACGATTTAATCGGTACAGTTTCCAAAAGATGCGAATCGGAAAATATCAAATGTGAGATTTTAACGGGCGACCGTGACGATTTGCAGTTATGTTCTTCAGATACCACAGTTTTACTTGTTACAACTCAAGGTGGTAAAACACAAACAGTACCATATAACGATATGGGCGTTTTATATAAATACGAAGTAACTCCAAAAGAATTTATTGACTTAAAAGGTCTTATGGGAGACAGTTCGGATAATATCCCCGGTGTCAAAGGGGTTGGCGAAAAAACGGCAATTTCCCTTATCAAAGAATTTAAGTCTATTGAAAATATATATGAAAACATTGATTCAGACAAAATTAAAAAATCAGTAAGAGAAAAACTGATTGAGAATAAAGATATGGCCTATCTTTCAAAAGAACTGGCAACAATAAAATGCGATGTTCCTCTCTCAATTGATTTTGATAGTTTTAAAATATTACCGCCTAAGGATGAAGCAGTTTTATTATTTGAAAAACTGGAACTTAATTCATTTATAAAAAGGCTTGGACTTAACCCTGAAAAGGAAGAATCCACTCCCGAAATAAATATTTTAAACGATATTTCATATTTTGACTTAAAAACACATCTTTTTTATCTTATAGAAAATGAAACTATATATATATACTGTGAAAAAGGTATAATAGAATTAAACATCGAAGAATTTAAAGATAAGTTAAAAGAAATCTTTGAAAACAAGGAAATTTCAAAGATTACTTACGGTGCGAAAGAACATATAATATATTTTAATACGCTTGGCATAAACTTAAGTGGTAAGATTTTTGATATAAAAATTGCAAAATATGTGCTTGACCCGTCATTTAATGAATTCAGATTACCCTCAATTATATATTCAGCAACCACAAAATCATGCGATACTTTGGCAATGTGTGCTTCCTTGCTTCCCGATGTTTTTGAAAAACTAAGTATGGAACTCGAGGACACCAATTTATCAAAACTTTACTATGATATTGAACTTCCTGTTATGAAAATACTTGCAAGTATGCAACTTAGAGGAATAAAGATTGACGTTCCTGCACTTAACGAATTAAGTAAAAAATTTGAAGAAGAATTATCTTCTTTGACTGAAAAAATCTACGAACTTTCAGGTGAAGAATTTAATATAAATTCAACTAAACAGTTAAGTGTTATCCTTTTTGAAAAAATAGGTCTTAAACCGTCTAAGAAAACAAAAACGGGTTACAGTACCGATAATTCTGTTTTAGAAGGGTTAAAAGGAGATCACGAAATTATTGACCTTCTTATAAATTACAGAACTTATGCAAAATTAAAATCAACTTATATAGACAGTATGCTTTCTTTATGCGATGAAAATAATATCCTTCATTCTAAATTCCATCAGACAGTTACGCAGACAGGAAGGCTCTCTTCAAGCGAACCAAATCTTCAGAATATTCCCGCAAAGATTGAACTTGGAAGGCAGATAAGAAAACTTTTCACGCCTGTAAGTGAAGATAACGTATTCGTTTCTGCAGACTACTCTCAGGTAGAACTCAGAGTACTTGCGCAAATATGCGGAGACGAAAATCTTATAAATGCTTTTAAAAACAATGAAGACATTCATACTCAGGCAGCATCAAAAATATATCAGGTTGATATAAAAGATGTTACTAAGAAAATGCGTTCAGATGCAAAAATGGTTAACTTCGGTCTTTTATACGGCAAGACTGAATTTACTCTTGCAAAAGATTTGGGTATTTCAAGAAAAGAAGCAAAGGACATTATTGACACTTACTTTACCAAATATCCTAAAATCAAAAAATATATGTTTGATATTGTTGAATTTGCAAAAGAAAACGGATATGTTAAAACGTTACTCGGCAGAATCCGTTATATAAAAGAACTGAGCGATAGAAATTATATGACAAGACTTGCAGGCGAAAGAATGGCTCTTAATACCCCTATTCAGGGTACTGCGGCAGATATAATGAAAATCGCAATGATTAAAACCCAAAAGGAACTGCAGGAAAAGAAACTAAATGCTAAAATAGTTCTGCAAATTCATGACGAACTTGTTATTGAAACAAGTAAAAAAGACCTTGAAAAAGTCAAAGAAATACTGATAAATTCTATGGAAAACGCTGTTAAGATAAATGTGCCGTTAACGGTTTCATGTGCTTCGGGCGTAAACTTATATGAACTTAAATAAGGAGTATTCTATGAAACCATACAGATTTTTTAAAACATCGGCAAAAATAAATCTTGGGCGCAGTTTTTTAAAATGTATTATTGCATTTTTGTTTGTTTCGCTTTTGCCTAATCTTATTTTACTTTTGCCACAAAGCCTTGATTTATCAAGAACGCAAACGCTTATACTTCTTTTTACATCAACATTTATCCTTATCCCTTGCTTTAAAATGGGAGCAATAGGATTTATGATTGACTCAATAGAAAAAAAAGAAACATCTTTAGGAAATATGTTTGACGGGTTTTTGTATATATTTAAGCTTATACCTTTAATATTAACAAAACTTATTTCCTATCTTCCTTTGATACTTGTTATGTTTTTAACATATAAACTCATAAGCAAAGAAGCGTTCGATATATTAAAAGAATACACTCTTGACCCTGCAAAGAATGTAGATATGTTAGTAAAAATACCGCAAAGCGATTTATACACAATGTTTTTTTCAGAAGTCGGCATTGTAATTTCATTTTTTATTTCAATTATAATAAACGCTTATGTATCACTAACAAATTACATACTTTACAGCGAGAAACTTTCAGGGATAAAGGCTGTTATAAAAAGTATTAAATTAATGAAAGGGCATATACTATATTATATTGGTTTCAACTTAAGTTTTATCATCTGGTACATTGCCTCTGTATTTACAGATAAATTTTCTGATATAATATTTATTCCTTATAAGGAGGCATCTTTTATAATATTTTATAATTATTTAAGGTTTAAAAACGGAGAACTTAAGATACAAAATCCTGAACAAACGGTTAATAATATTAAGGAGGAAGAATAATGAAAAAGAAATTTTTTACAACTACTTTAATTGCGGGTACTGCCGCCGCATTAGGTGCGTATGTCTATAAAATGGCAAAGGATAACAAAAACTTCTCCTGTGACAAGTGGGACATTGATATTAAAAAAAGATACCGAATGGCTGACAGTTTAATAAGAAGCGAAACACTTACAGGCAAAAATAAAAAAGAAGTTTTGTCAATCCTTGGAATAAACGGTCTTAAAAGCAATACTAATGATACTATGGAATATTACTTAAGCGAGGACACCGAAAATCCAAAACTTCTTATTATAGAATTTGACGAAGAAGAAAAAGTTAAAAACGTTACTGCGTGTGTGTAATATAAAAAAGGTGAAAACGAAATGTTTTCACCTTTTATATTATACTTATTATTTTCTCAACAACAAATACAACCGCACAGGAACACAATGCAACGGTAAGCATACTTTTATTTTTAAAAGCAAGAAATACTGCCATAACACCGCCACATAGTGCAGATATAAAATTACCTGTTGAATATAGAATTTCGGGAAAAGTCATAGCAGAAAGAACTGCATAAGGAATATAAGAAAAGAAAGAATTGATAAAATTACTTTCTATTTCCTTTTTAAAAAATGTCAGCGGTAACATTCTTATTAAATATGTAACAAGTGACATTACAAAAATACAAATTAAAATTCTTTGATAATTCATTTTTTAATCGGGAAAAAATATGCACAAATTATTGATGCAATAACTGATGCAATTATTATCACCCATCCTCCTGAAAGTAAATTTAAAAAAGGAGTGTATTTAAATATACAACTTATAAGTACAGAAATACCTATTGCATAAAAGTATGGTTTATGCTTTTTTGCAGGTGGAATTATAATTGCTATAAACATTCCGTAAATAGCAACAGATAAAGCAGTCCTTACTGAAACAGGAAGAATCATACTTGCTGCTCCTCCTAAAAAAGTACCCGTAGTCCAACCAAGTATTGGCAGAATAATAAGCCCGAAAAAATAATCGAATGTTATTTTTTCATTTTTCTGACATATCACCGCAAAAACCTCATCGGTAATCCCAAAAGAACAAATCATTCTCTTTAAAGAAGACATATTCATATCAACTTTTTGAGATATGATAAAAGACATAAGAAAATATCTTAAATTTATAATAAGAGTAGTTACGATAAGTTCAATTAAAGTTCCACCCATCGTTATAACATCAAGCCCTGCAAACTGACCTGCACTTGTTAAATTAGTTAAGGAAATTAAAACGGCACTAAAAACCGAAAGCCCTTTTTCAGTTGCTAAAAGCCCAAAAGCAAAAGAAACTGAAATATATGCAAGAGCAATAGGCACACCGTCTTTTAACCCCATAAAGAATTTATTTTTCAATTAAATCACCCTTAAGCACTCGAGAGTTGAACCCCATATGCCTTAAACTTGTTAAATTTTTTTCTTTAAATTTGACGTCCTCGTAAGGCGAGGTATATCGAAATCGACAACGACAAAAAAGCCGGATTTTAAAGGTTTTGGCGGGTTCAGATATTAACGCATCTGCTTAATAATTATAATAAAAGAAGCGGTTTTTGTCAATATTTACCGCTTCATATATTTTACTTATATATTTATTATATCACTTTCAGTTATACCTACTAACTCCGTTATTTTTTGAAGTATAGAAATATAGTTTTTATGAACATCATCCGAATGTGCATCACTACCAAAAAGGAATTTACAACCGCTTTCTTTTGCCAGTTTATACATTCTTATTCTTGGGTTTAATTCAATTTCATCAGGCGAAAGTTTCCTGAACACCCCTGTATTAATTTCCACTGCAATTCCCTTTTTCGCAGTTTTGTAAAACAGCTTTTTAAATTCGTCATCAGGCATTAAATCATATAAAATACTGTTAGGATACGGACAGGCAACCGCAGAAAAAGGATGTGCCATTGCAGTTACATATTTACTTATAGGGCAGTCTAAAATGTCATTATACGCATCAATCATAAACTGAAGATGTTTTTCATAAGGCTCATACATAGAAATCGGCATTGTAGCATGCGTATGAGAATTCGGCACAAGCAAAAAATCAAGTTGTTCTGCCACCTCTTCGGTTATTCCGACTCCTCGCCTTATAGGGTCATATTCTGCTTCTGCGCCAAATAAAATTTCCACGCACGAATTTTTATATTTTTCAATTTCAGGCTTATCTTTTAAAATGTGTTCAAAGTCCTGATTATCATAAAAACCTACATCATATTTGGTTTTATAGTAAGTATCAATCCTTGGAATTTTGCTATCCCAAAAATGATTTGCTATACCTATTTTTTTAAGTCCAATTTGTTTTGCTATTTTAACATACGCATCTATGGTCGCACTTTCATTTGCACAAAACGAAAGTGATGTATGTATATGAAAATCGTGAGTTATATTCACTTAAATTACCTCTTTCTTCTTAACAACCGATGCTATAAAACCGCATACCATAAGTGATGACCATATAAGGGTAAGATATCCCCATCCGTAACTTTCTGAAAATGATGCAAAGAACTGATTTGCAACTGCTGCCGCAACATAACTTACAAAATCTAAAAATCCTGTTGCAGTAGAAGTAAGTCCTGTCTTGCCAAGGCTTGGGCAATATACTGAAAACATCATTGTAGATGCTCCTGCGGATGCTATTAAGCCAAGTAGTAAAAATCCTATATTAATAAACGGTTGTTTTATTATGAATAACAGTAAGAAAGAGACTGCACTTATAGAAAACATTAATTTAAGCATCTTGTCCATATCTCTTTTCAAAATTCGTTCGTAAATAAGAAGATTATTTACATAAGGCGAGAAAGATTTTATTAAGGTTGCAACTGTAAAAATTGTTGCGGAAATTTCTGCTGAAAACCCAAGATACTGATATGTGTATGTAGGAACCCAGAAAACTACCGATGTTCTTATAATTCCTGTTAATATCGAAATAACAGTAAACTTTATAATAGAATGTTCAAGTAAAGTTTTTAATTTTCCCTGTTGCTTTTTACTTTTCTCTTTTATTCTATATACAATATATCCTTTCTTTTCGCAAAGAGAAAAAAAGATAAAGCACATTATACCCATTAAAACAAGAATGAATCCTGACACAACAAATATAACATCCCAGTTAAAAAATATTGCAGCAAGTCCTGCTAAAGGGTTTCCTAAAAATGATGCAAAAGTAAATCCCAGACAACAACGGGATGCATAATGAGGAAGGGTGTTCTCTGCTACAACTTTAGTTATAGGTGCAAAAATCATTGCAAGAAAAAATCCACTTAAACTATATGAAAATAAAATCATATTATATGAAGAAAACGGGATTATAAAATTGCAGACTGCGGATAATATAAGTCCACCGCTTACCATATATTTTGCTTTTATAAAATCACCTAAAGCTCCGTTTAAAAGCTGACCCATTGCATAAGTAAGCATATTTATTGTGGACATAAGCCCAATAAATTCCAATGTAAACTGCGAACTTTCCACCATTTTCGGAGAAACGGCGCTTAAAATATTTCTTGCATAATAACAGGCAAGATAAGAAAACATACATATTGCGCCCAGTAAAAATGCTTTCTTCGTCTCTTTTTTATGGTCTATTTCCATTTTTGTGCTCCTTAAATTTTAATTGTTCGGTTGACTTTAAATCTGTTAAATCCGCTGAAGTCAAGTCCGCCATAAGTGTCTTCAATAAGTTCAAATTCAAGTTCTTCAATTTTTGCAAGTTCACCTTTTAAATATCCTGTAATTAGTTTAATGGCATATTCCAAACGGAAAATAAGATGTGCATATCTTGAAGTATGGTCTTCCCAACCAAATGGTTTATATGTTGAAAGCCACTGCTTTTCGTGAAGTAAGTAAAGTTCTTTATATTTTTGTAAAATATATGGAATATATTCTTCTGCCGCTTTTTTTAGATACTCTTTATCATTATTCTTATATGCACCTGATAACTTTGATAAAAGGTCCATTTTATGTATTGTAATATCAAGTATTACTTCCATATATTTATAATATTCTTCCCATTTAGTTCCTTTTCCCAATCCGCAAACAGCATTATATGCCTCAATGTGATATGGAAGAAACTTTGAAAAATCGGTTGTGCCAGCAAGATTATAAAAAATATCCGTACAAAGTACTTTCTGCCCAAAGCAATTAGGCTTGGATAATTGACTGAAAGATAATTCGTCAACAAAAGGATAATAAAATCCCGACACTTTAATATAATCGTTAAAGTCAACATCATATAAAAACTTTGTCATATCATTTATGGTATCAAAAGACGCGTCATTTCCTTTAAAACAATATTCTGAAAAAACGTTTAAAAGTGGCATTGCCATAGAATAGTTACACTCTGTTCCGTCATCTCCGTACATTGCCGCATAAACATCGGTAATATTATTTTTAATGACACTTTTCATTGCAGGAATCATTGTATCAAATGTGTGTTTAACATTTAATATATTTCCTGCCCATGTCCAGATTCCCCCTGCAAATTCAGGGATTTCTTTGAACTTTTTATGATAATCAATCATCATATCATAATCTTCAACATTTATATGATAATAATCCCAGTAAACAGTCTTAATATCAGGAAGCTTATCACATAACCCTTCGGGAATTTCAAGGTTATGTTTATAATATCTTTTTTCATTATTAAGATTTCTAAAAAAAGTATCAACAAACATTGACGGTGTAAAATCATATTTTTTACATATATCACATACTTTATGAATATGAGGAATAAGTATATCTATCGGTTTTTTATAACCGTTTCTTACAAGGAACTTCCCTGTGCCAAGTCCGAAAGCCTCATCGCATCCTATTTGAATATTGGATGTTGAAAAACATTCTCTCATAGTAGCGATAATTGCTTCTATGAATTTATATGTTTCTTCACTTTCGCAAAGAAGTACCTGTGAAGTATCTTTTACCGGTGCAGATTCATTCCATTGAAGGTACTGCCCCATGTGTCCTAAAGTCTGAACGCATGGAATCATTTCAATTCCGATTTTGTCACCAAATGCGGAAATTTCTTTAAGTTCTTCTTTAGAATACCTTCCTCTTAAATATCCAAAATGAGGATAACCGTCAAGTTCAAAAACATCCTCCATATAAAGATACAAGCGGTTAAATCCCATTGAAAGCATTTCTTTTGCATATTTTTTTATGGTTGATACCTTAAGAACT
>JAZOMN010000208.1:0-5166 GCA_045654005.1 Clostridia bacterium | reverse complement strand
CTTTGAAAAATAAAATATAGAAAAAAGGTAAGATTTTTCCTGAAATCTTGTCTTTTTTTATTTTTATGATATAATAAAATTAAAGAAAATAAAGATTTAAGAGAGCAAAATAAAATGAAAAAAAATGATACTATAGTTTTAGAAATTATTTCAATAACATCAGAGGGGCACGGAGTGGCAAAAAAGGACCAATATGTGTTCTTTGTTCCTTATGCTATATTGGGCGAAACTGTTTTGTGCAAAATTTTAAAAATCAAAGGAAATGTTATTTACTGCAAACTTATAGAAATAATAACCCCATCCGATGCAAGGATTGAGCCTGTCTGTCCTCATTTTACAAAATGCGGGAGTTGTACCCTTCTTAATACTGATTATAAAAAACAACTTGAAATGAAACTTTTAAAAGTTAATGGTGCGATAAAAAGGATCGGCAAAATTGACTATGAAATAACAGAAATTATCCCGTCAGAAAAAATTTTAAATTATAGAAACAAAGCGCTAATCCCTGTTTCTTACGATAAAGATAAAAACATTGTGTGCGGATTTTACAGGTCAAGAACCCATGATGTTATAGATATGGATAATTGTTTAATTCAGGACGAGGGTGCTTTTTTAGTTTCAAAAAAAGTTAAAGAATGGATGCAAAAATATGATATTAAACCTTATGATGAAAAAACTCATAAAGGTATTGTAAGGCATATTTTTTACAGAAAAGGTGTTCATACCGGCGAAATCATGGCAGGAATTGTATCTTATAAAAAGAATGTGCCATATCTTGACGAACTTACAAACTCTTTACTTGAAATAGATGGAATAAAGTCAATCATAGTAAATATAAACCAAAAAAATAACAACGTCATTCTTGGCGATGAGGTTGTTACACTTTACGGAAATCCGTATATCACAGATAAAATATGCGGACTGAACTTTAAAATAGGAAGCAAATCCTTTTTCCAGGTTAATCCTTATAATGTTTCAAATCTTTATAATAAAGCCATAGAACTTTTAAACCTTGAAAAAGAGGATATCTTATTTGACATTTATTGCGGAATAGGTACAATTGGGCTTTGCGCATCTGATAAAGTTAGAGAGGTTATAGGCGTTGAGGTAATCAGTGAGGCGATAGAATATGCAAATGAAAATGCGAAACTAAACGGAATTACCAACGCATTCTTTTACACAGGTAAAGCAGAAGATGTTATATATAAACTTATAGAAAATGAAAATCATCCTACTGCTGTTATTTTAGACCCTCCACGTGCAGGATGCGAAAAAAGTCTTCTTGTGGAAATAAAAAAATTAAAACCAAAGAAAATATGTTATGTTTCCTGCGATGTTGCAACATTGGCAAGAGATTTAAAAATACTTACCGAAAACAATGAATATAAAATTGAGAAAATCGTTGCCTGTGATATGTTTCCCGATACCGCTCATTGCGAAGTTGTCGCACAACTTCACAGCGATATAAATTCTTAAAATGGAATTTGAGATACATTACTTTGCAATGCGATATGTGCCTTACAGAAATTGAAATCATATATAGCAAAAAAAGCAGTCAATTTATCTAAAATTTCTAATGATTTAAGGTTAATGTCATCCGAAAAATTAAACGAAATTTTTACCAAAATAATAAAGGATGCTTCGATTTAACATATATCAAATACTAACCCCTGCCATATTGTAAATTACAGTATGACAGGGGCAATTTTATACGATGTGTAGTAAAATTATCTAAAAACACGCCTTACATGTATCATATCCGTTATCTATAAGTACTTGAAGAATACCTGAATATGTTTCTTTATTTTTTTCTTTAATATCCTTTATGTCAGAGCATTCTTTTTTATGTACTTTTTTAGAACTTGTGTTTAATATGTAAGTGCTTTCTATATTATAGTTTTCACTCTCTAAGGTATAACTATCATCTTTACTGCTTATTCCCGATGCATAGTTAATTTTAACTCCGGGCTGAACATTATAGCAATATACATTAAAGCATATTCCTTTGCCGTCATCTTCCATAGATAAAGCTTCCATTAAAACACCGCTTGCGACAAGGTTATCTTCTTTGAATATAGGGGTAACTCTCATTAAAACATGGTTGTCGGTTTCTTTTATATAATCCGCTACCATATTTTCAAACGGTAGCATTCCTTCTACATTTAAATATCTTGTACCTGTTATAAGATTTCTTTCATTGGCATTTTCTCCCGTTAACTGAAAACCTAATAAGTGACATCTGTTATAAAGATATTTCCCGTCAACCCAGTCATATTTTACAGTATGCCATCCCGATGGCTTAACCTGACCGATTGCTTCCCTTTCTTCAGTTGGCATTATATCTTTTCCTATTGACGCCATAACAACACCGCATCGCCCTAATTTGTCAAGTTCGCTATATGTTTCATAGGACTTCGTTGTATATTCATCTTCGGTATAAAATGGTATATTATCGTTTATAACTAAGTAAGGTGACCCTGAAAATTCAGGGATAGAATCAATCGAAATATTCGAATATTTTGTATTGTCATTTTCGTTCTTTAAAAGACCAAAAATCATCAATATTACAGCAATAATTAAAATAATAATTTTTCTATTTCTTTTCATATACAACCTCCGTTATTTTCTCATGGCTGTTACCTGAAAACTCTTTGGAACATACAGGTTCAAAACCCTTTGGCATAATAAATTTCAAATCAGCAGGATAAACTGTATTCCAAAAAAACAATATAATTTTATTAACTTTGGATAAATCACAACATTCAGGGCTTTCTATAAAAAAATAGTCGTCATCATTTGCATTGATAAAAAATTTATCAGTAGTTATAACCTTATCTTTTTCAAAAAGGTCTTTTGAAAAATCACTAATAAAAAGCCTTTTATTTTTGGTAATTTCATAAATTCTTTTTATTACATTAATGTCTCTACTCTGCCGTCTTTTATTAAATTGCATTCCAAAATTATTATCAACGCAAGTAATAATTATCATAAAATCACTTTCCTAACTTAAAATTTAAATACGTGTTACCAGGGTAAGTAACACGCATAAAATTTATAATTTGTATTCGCCAAAATTCTTTATATATTTATCTGCAGTTTCTATAATTTGTTCTTTAAATTCTTTAAAAGAACTGTCATAAACTCCGACTACATTAAAACCTGCTTTTTTTGCAGTAAGTATAGCATGATAAGAATCTTCAAAAATTACAGTATCTTCTTTGCTTGTCCCAAGTTTTAAAAGAGCCTCTTCAAAAATTTTTGGACTGTCTTTTTTTTGGTCGCCAACTTCTTCACTTGTAATAATAAATTCAAACATATCGAGAATATTATGACGTTTCAGAGCGTGTTCGATTAAATATTTATTAGTTGCCGATGCAATACACATTTTAATATTTTTCTTTTTTAGTTTATTTAAAAAAAGGTGAGCATAAGGTTTTAAAGGAATATTGAATTTATAATTACATTCTATCAGTGAAAGAACCTCTTTTTCTATAGTTTCTGAGGACTCAGAAAGATTAAATCTCTCTTTCATATATTCACTTGCTTTGGTGATACTAAGGCTGTCAATTATTTGCTTTTCTTCAAGGGTAACCTGTTTCCCTTTTCTTCCTAAATAAATTTCTACTATTCTTCTCCAGAAAATCATAGAATCAAGCAATGTACCGTCTAAATCAAATATAACCCCATTCATATCAACACCTCAGATATTTTTTAAATATATAATGAATGATAGCATGTTTTTAGATTAAAGTCAATTTAATATATAATTTTTCAAAAAATATCTTTACAATTTCAAAATAGTATGTTATAATATTTTGGTATTTAGGGGTATAGCTCAGTTGGTAGAGCAGCGGTCTCCAAAACCGCGTGCCGTGAGTTCAAGTCTTACTACCCCTGCCAAACAAAAAAGCATCCATCAGGATGCTTTTTTTGTTTGCGTTAGGGAGAGTGAGTTGAACGAACGGCACGCGGAGCGTGAACGTGTGTGGTCGCGACCGCTGCCTTAATGGCAGTTGCAGGGAGCGTAACGAAGCGCAGTGCTCAAACGACAATAAACCGACTGGTCGGTGCAATTGGAGTTTGCTAAGCACAAGAGGGCGTAGCCTTTCAAGTCGCAACATTCCTGCCACTTAAATCCACGGCTAAATAATGCCGTGGATTTTTTATGTAAATTTACAAAAAAATTTCATATTAATGCAAAAAAGAGTTTCTATCTTCCATGGTAGAAACTCTTTTTAACTTATATTATCCTTAAAAACAAACTTGATATTTTTCTTTGCCAAATTCATCTCTGTTATTTAAAATATAATTCATCAGATCTTCTGTTTTTGTCCACTCTACTTTATCGGATAAGTGCTCATTCACACGCTGGGCAACTTTATCAAGAACTTTTAAGCCGGTATACAGGCCGTTTGATGCGAGGCTTTGCCAATGGGTAAGTATTATCGGCATACTTTTGTTTTCAAGAACCTCAATGATTCTTCCTTGCTTACCATCCTCGGTAATATATAAATCTGCAACGCTGTTTATATAGTCTTCGTCATTCTTTGTAGTATGTATAGTCTCCCAAAGAAGATCAATAATCGTAATCGGTATCGAAACGAGCCTTCTACCGTCTTTTTCATGGGCTATCCAAGGTTTTACATTCTTGTCATCCGGTAAATAATGAAGAAAATACCAAGCATCTTTTTTGCCATACACATTATATATAGCTTCGGAAATTGAAACTACATATTCCGCTTCAACCTTATCGGCAAAGAACCATGGTGACCATACGCCACATACGTCAAAACCTGCTTCCTTTAAGATAGAAAGAGCCTTTTCAATATATGGTGTCAAAGTTGTACGGTCCTGCATATTAGACCAGTCATATTCTCTTATTCCTGTGCTTTTCCCGGTTTTTAAATCAATTGCCTCATTATGGGTAAGCATTTCAGGGCATATACTAAAATTCGGAGCAATACGTTTTTTCACCGTATCAAGCCACAATTTCATTTCATCAAAATCCACACCGTCAATACCGTTTATAATATCACCGGAGTTACCCGGCATAGGAACAACCCTAAACTTTCCCTTTATTCCATACTTTTTAACAATCTCACAAAAGTCAAACAAAAAGGAATTAGGAAAATTACGAATAACCTCTCTTCCATCATCAGTAAACCC
>JAZOMN010000207.1:0-2024 GCA_045654005.1 Clostridia bacterium | reverse complement strand
AGTAAATGGGGACTGATAGATACATATTTCACTGTTATAATGGGATTTTTAGAAAGCGGTGGGATTTTATTTATCATTGGATATGCGGCACTAATTATAGGCAGTTTTCTATCATTCCCTAAAAACCAAAAACATAATACTATTGATGATGGCGATACCACTTTAATAGATAACTAAATTCTACTCTCAAGGCGGTGATTATATGGATAATAAATTTATTGTTTGCGATAACTGTGGTGCGAAAAGTGATATAGATAATACATATTGTAAGGTTTGTTCGCATACACTTTCGCATTCTAATTATTTGGATGAGCAAATAATCGATGGGATAGAGAATTTGGAACTTAAAAATCACATTGGTAAAAATGCGGATTATTATATTAATAAATTCGCAAAGACAAAGAAAAAATGGTTCATACAGTTGAATTTTGCGGCACTGTTATTTGGACCAACTTGGTTCTTTTATAGGAAAATGAATAAAATAGCCATAATATATGCTGCTATTTTGATATTGTTATCCTCGTTCTTAACTATGGTATTACCTGTAGTGTTTAAAGAGGATGTTGAAGGGTATTATACCGCAAAACAATCTTATACAGATTATCATAATTCGGGTAAAGAGACCCACATTTTTAAAGACCCGCCTTATTCTACGGTGTTAATTGGGAAGCATCCTGATTATCAAAAGATTTATGATGATTTAGATGATGCTCAAAATAGAATTAGACTTATTGAGTTTTTTATTACTGCACCCGTTTTTATAATTAACTTCTTGTTTAGGCTTTTTGCCAACTCTATTTATAAAAATCATATAGCACTAAATATTAATTGCAATAATAATGGAGTGTCGATGAAAAATGCGATTGGCGGACTTGTTTTGGTAAATTTTATAATGTTTGTCGTATCTTTACTGTTAAATCAAATATCTGCTATATCTCGATTTACTGAAGCAACACAAACATTGTTTAATTGGATATGATATTTTAAATTAAAGAAAATTCTCGGTTTTCGTCCAGTTCTTTTTCGAACAGGAGAGACAGAAAAAGAAAGACAAGTCGAAAGACTTGTCTTTCTTTTTCAATGAAATTCGCCTACGGCGAGTTATATTGCTGCGCAGTGATATTCGGCTAAAGCTGAGTGATATTGCCCTACGGGCAGTTAAGAGCGAATATAATATCACTTTTGCAATAGCAAAAATATCACTATGCCGCAAGGCATAATATCACTCTGTGCGAAGCACAGAATATCACTAAAGCCTTGCCCCTCCGCCGCTTTTATGCTATAATACACCCAAGGAGATGATTTAATGAATAACAATGTGCGAGTTCGAAGAATTATTGCTTGGATTATAGATTGGAATTTATCGGGATTACCTTGTTTGTTATATATGACCATATTTATGGATATGTTTAAGCAACCTTCATTTCAAAACATTGGTTACATATTGATTTTTATGCTGTTAGTACTTCTTTATCCGATTACTTTTGTTTTTAGAGATGTGATTTTTAAAGGTCGCAGTATTGGAAAGCGTATTTTTGGGCTGTATGTTTTGGATAAAAACACGAATGAACCTGCATCTATTAAACAGAGAATAATTAGAAATTTATTTTTCTTTATTTATCCCATTGACGGTATTATTTTGATTGCTACTAAAGAATCAATAGGAGATAAGGCAGTTAATACAATAGTTGTAAAAAAATAATTCGGTTTTCAGGCACGTTTTATTCGTGTCATTAAGTTCAAAACACCCAGAAAAAAGAGAGCAAGTCTTTTGACTTGCTCTCTTTTTTCAACGAAATTCGCCTGCGGCGAGTGAAATTTGCCTTCGTCAAATGAAATAGCTTCGCTGTGAAATATTTGCTTCGCAAATGTTAAGAGGCGAATTTCATTTCACTTTCTGCGTAGCAGAAAATTTCACAATGACCGCAGGTCATTATTTCACATTCGGAGTAAGCCGAATATTTCACTAACTCTTGACCCTCCACCGCTTTTATGCTATAATACACCCAAGGCGGTGATTGTAT
>JAZOMN010000206.1:0-4062 GCA_045654005.1 Clostridia bacterium | reverse complement strand
TAATTAATTCAGGGTTATTCTCTTTTGCAATTTCAAGTGCCCTTAATGCACCCGAAACAAAATTTTTAGTAACATCTTCCCCCTCTTTGTTAAACACCTTATCCCCTTTTATTTCACTTGGTACTCTTGGCGTTTCAAGTCCTCCTAAAACCTCAGGACAGATAGTAATATATTCTTTATCAGCTAAAAATTCTAAAACTTTTTCGTTTCTGTTATTTTCGCCGTTATATTTACAGTTTTCTCCGACTAAACAAGCACTCACTAAAATCATATTTTTCCCTCCCGATAAGCAGATGCGTTAGTATCCAAACTCGTTTCTTGCTGGATTTTTTCGCCACTGCATCGTTAAAATACTCGCAAATATGTTATATTCACTGCGTTTTTGCCTCACATTGACAAAAAAATCCAAGCAATAAATTCGCAGAACCATAAACCTTTAAAATTCGAGATTTTTTTAGGCGAAAGATTTCGATAATACAAAGTATATCGGAATCGACAACGACAAAAAATCCGGATTTTAAAGATTTTGGCGGGTTCGGATATTAACACATCTACTTATATATATTATAATAAATCGGTTAAAATGTCAAAGTAATATATAATTTCTTTACAAAACGGATAATTTATTGTATAATATATATAAAGCGAGGCTTCAAATTTATGATTAAGTTTCTTATTAGATGTTTTATTAAAGACAGCGAAAATATTAAAAATACTAAGGTCAGAGAAAAATACTCCCTGCTATGCGGAATATTAGGGATAATAAGCAATCTGATTTTATTTTTTATAAAGGCTTTTATAGGTTTTTTATCGGGCAGTATGGCTATTTTATCTGATGCGTTTAACAACTTTTCAGATATGGGAACATCACTTGTTACCATTATCGGTATAAAATTAAGTAATCAAGGGGCAGATAAAGACCATCCGTTCGGGCATGGGCGTATAGAATATATTGCATCTTTGGTTATTTCCTTTATTATAATGCTCGTAGGATTTGAACTTTTAAAAGAGTCATTTATAAAAATAATAAATCCTCAAAAAGTTTCTTTATCCTTACCGTTTGCTATTATTCTTTTATTATCAGTTACAATTAAAATATGGATGTATTCTTATAACAAGTTTATAGGTAATAAAATCAACTCAAAAGTTTTACTCGCAACATCAAGAGATTCTATAAACGATGTCATATCAACTGTTTTAGTAATTGTTGTTTCTTTTTTAGGAAACTATTTTACATTCTATGTTGACGGATATTTAGGTGTTATTGTTTCACTATTTATAATGTATTCGGGGTTTGGAATTGCCAAGGATACTGTTAATACTCTTTTAGGCTCTGTTCCTGACAGTGAAACTGTTAAAAGCATTGAAGATACAATTTTATCATACGAAGATATAAAAGGTATTCACGACCTTATAATTCACGATTACGGTCCGGGCAGAATTTTTGCTTCAGTTCACGCGGAAGTGCCACAGGATATTAGTATAGTAAAAATTCATGAAACTATAGACGATATTGAAAATTTAATAGAAAAAAATTTAAGCGTTCATATTGTTATCCATATGGACCCGATTATAGAAAACAGCGAACAGTTAAACGAAATCAATAAACTAATCTCAGATGCTTTAGCTGAAATTGACACTGAACTTTCTTTTCACGATTTAAGGTTAACAAAGAAAGACGAATTTACAAATATTGTTTTCGATCTTTGTATTCCTGTTTCATATAAGGAATATCAAAGGAAAAATATTTTGGATAAAATAACCGAAGTTATTCAAAAAAGGGATAAAAATTTTAACCCGGTTATTAAAATAGATAATAAATATTAAAGGGGATTAAAAATATGTTTGGAAGAAGACCGGATGGGAAGGTAGATAAAAAAATCGACCCGATTGTAAGGGTTACATCTATGTTTATGCCTCAAAGATGTGATGCGCAGGTTATGATTAAAGAAGAACTCGATTATGAGCCTATATCCTCCTATATCAAGAAAAAAAGAGCGGAAGGTATTAAGATTTCACTTATGAATGTTATTGTTACAGCATTTGTTAAAACTGTGTGTGAACATCCTGAATTTAACCGTTTTATAATGAACAAAAAAATATATCAGAGAAATGAAATATGCGTTTCGCATGCAATGTTAAAAAATCAGATTGGCGATGAAATCAATGAAACAACCGTTAAATTATTTTTTGACAAAAATGATAATATTTTTACAGTAGCTGAAAAAATGAACAAAATGATAGAAGAAAACAGAAAGGTAGAAAATGAGAACTTTACTGATAAACTTGCAAAATTCTTCTTATCATTTCCACTACTTCCCGGCCTTGCAGTAGGACTTGTTAAATTGCTTGACAGATATGGACTTTTACCGAAAGTGATTATTAACGCAAGTCCATTCCATACAAGTATGTTTATAACTAATATGGCTTCAATAAGAATGAATTATGTATATCATCATATATATAATTTCGGGACAACAAGCGTATTCTTCTCAATGGGGCAGCAGCAAACAAAACTTGTTCTTGACAAGGACAATAATGTTACTAAAAAACCTATCATTCCTTTAGGAGTGGTTATTGACGAGCGAATTTGTTCAGGTGCTGAATATGCAAGAGGGGTAAAATGCATGTTCAAATATATGGCAAACCCTGAACTTTTAGAAAAATAAATTATTATTAAAAAGTAAAAAGGACGCTTAAGCGTCCTTTTTTTGTTACATATTTTCTATTAACTGCTCAATTGTTTTACCAAACAACATAAGCGAAAGTTCATTTATTGCGTCTTCTTCATGTGACATATATGTTGCAAGATCTTTAGCAAACTGTTCCTGTTCTCCCGAAGTCATTTTTTCAATAAATGTGCCTTCTCCATTATACGCACCTTTTCCATTATATATGGCTTTTGCATCAGAAATTTCATCACTATATGTATTTACAACATAATTCTTAGTGTAAACGGCAATTCCTTTTTTAGCATCATTTTCAGTATTGGTAAGAGTTTTATATATAATTTTTAATATTTCCTGCCCCTTTGTTTCAAATTTAAGGTCATAGTTATCTATTAAACTCTTTATGGTAGCTATATTGTTCAGTGTTTTTTTCTGCTTTTGTGTGTCTATAGAACTGCTACCTGAGCCAGAACCTCCGCCTGAGCCAGAACCTCCGCCTGAACCAGAACCTCCGCCGCTTGTTCCTCCTGTAGTTCCGCCGGTAGAACTGCTTTCACCTCCGGTTGAAGAACCTTGATTTTCACTTAAGCCTGTACCTTTAACAAACGGAGAAACACTGTGAGAAAGTTCCCCTCTTGTTATATTTTTTGTTGCACCGAAAGTATTATCTGAATTTAAGGTCATAAGTCTGTTTCCTAAAACTTTATTTACATAAGGAACAGCCCAATCGGAAACTTCGTCTGCAATTACACCTGTAAACGGAATATCGTAAAGCCCTGCAACTCTGCATATTACAACGCAGGCTTCTTCTTTAGTAAGATAATCATTTCCTCTGAATGTACCGTCATCATGACCTGCAATATATCCTGCTTTTTTTGCTATCGCAACATAAGGATAAAACCAGTCAGAAGTTAAAACGTCAGGAAAATTTGTAGTATCTGCTTCAGTAAAATTAAATGTTAAGTTAATAATTTTACAAAGTTCTGCTCTTGTTAAAGGATTTTCCGGTCTGAAAGAGTTATCTCCGTAGCCACATAAAATCCCGCTTTGAACTAACTTGTAAATTGCCTGACCTTGTGATGTTGACATATCCACATCAGTAAACTGAGGTACTGTTGTATCAGCATTTACTATACACATTGAAAAAATAAGTGTTAAGATAATAATTATTGATAGTAATTTTTTCATAATTTTTCCACCTGTCTTCCTATTTTACAACAGGCAGAATTTTAAAATTCTGCCTGTTGTACTTTTTTAATTAGTTGCTTAATTCTCTTACTATTGTAATTCGGTTTCCTTCAAAAATAATTTCATACATATCTTCGCTTACAACAACAAAAGTCAGTATTTTACCTTTAACTGTTATTTCATAAATATCAGCACTGTCATGTGT
>JAZOMN010000205.1:0-2734 GCA_045654005.1 Clostridia bacterium | reverse complement strand
GGTTTTATAAGACATTTTTTATCAAACCCGATAAGGTCTTTTCTACCTGCCAAAATAAGTGCTTCTTTCACAATTTCATAATTTTCCTTTTTTCTGTATTGAAGAAGCGCTCTTTGCATATTCTTTTCTTTATAAGATTTTGGAACATATACTTTCTCTAAAGTCAGCGGATTAATCCCTGTATAGTACATACAAGTAGATATTGTGCCGGGTGTAGGATAAAAATCCTGAACCTGTTCAGGCTGATAATTTATATCTCTTAAATATTCGGCAAGAAGTATTGCATCCTTTAGCGTGCTTCCGGGATGGGAAGACATAAGATAAGGTACAATATACTGCTCTTTTCCTGCTTTTTTTGAAAAGTCAAAGAACTTTTCCCTGAATTTATTAAATACATTTATTTCAGGTTTACCCATAAGATTTAAAACATTTTTTGAGCAGTGTTCAGGGGCAACTTTAAGTTGTCCTGAAACATGGTCTTTGACAAGTTCTTTAAAGAACTCGGTATTCTTATCGTAAACTAAATAATCAAAACGGATACCTGAACGGATAAACACTTTTTTAACACCGTCAATTTCCTTTATTTTACGAAGAAGGTTAAGGTATTCAGTATGAGATACTTTTAAATTTTTACAAGGGGTAGGTGCCAGACATTGCCTGTTTTTACATGCCCCTTTTTCCATCTGCTTTTCACAAGCAGGAAATCTGAAATTGGCAGTAGGACCTCCCACATCGTGAATATATCCTTTAAAATCTTCGTCAAACACCATTTTTTTGACTTCGTTTATAATTGATTTTTCACTTCTTGACGAAACAACTCTCCCCTGATGGAAAGCAAGGGAACAAAAGTTACATCCACCAAAACACCCTCTTTCTGAAATTACAGAAAATTTAACTTCATCGATTGCGGGTACTCCGCCATCCTTATCGTATTCAGGATGCCATTTTCTTTGGTAGTTTAGTGAATATACTTTATCAAGTTCCTGCCTTGAAAGAACTCTCTGCGGAGTGTTCTGAACAAGATAAAGATTATCGTTTTGTTTCTCAATTAAAATTTTACCTATATATGCATTATGCTCTTCATACTGAAGTTTAACTGATTTTGCATATTTTGTTTTACTCTCGCAAACCTCTTTGTACGAAGGAAGCATTATATAATTTTCAATGTCAGATATATCCTTTGTTAAGAAACATGTACCATTAACATCTGTTATATTTTCGATTTTCTCGCCATTACCAAGACGGGTAACAATTTCTTTAATACTCCTCTCGCCCATTCCGTAAATTAACAAATCTGCCTGAGAGTCGCAAAGTACCGACCTTTTTATTTTATCCTGCCAGTAATCGAAATGCGAAAACCTTCTTAAAGACGCTTCAATTCCGCCTACAATAACAGGAACATCTTTATATATACTTCTTATCTTATTGGAATAAACAATAGTAGGACGGTCAGGTCTTAACCCCGCCTTTCCCCCGGGCGAATAAGAATCGGTACTTCTTTTTTTCTTATTAACTGTGTAGTGGTTAACCATAGAGTCGATGTTACCGCCTGAAATTAAGAATGCATATTTAGGTTTCCCGAATATTTTAAATGCCTCATCATTATTCCAGTCAGGCTGGGAAATAATCCCAACTTTAAAACCTAAGTCTTCCACAACACGCCCGATTATTGCATTGGCAAAAGAAGGGTGGTCAACATAAGCATCGGCTGATATTAAAACAAAATCAACCTCTTCCCATCCTCTTTGTTTCATTTCTTTAGTTGTAATTGGTAAAAATAAATTTTTCATATTCATAACTATTCTTCTTTTAAATCCGGCATAACCAGTGCTGCAATGATATAACCTATTATTGCGGGTTGATGTGGGCACTACAAATCTCCTCGAACTTTTTTCTTTAAAACCTGTAAGATTACTATATTTTCTCACTACCTTATTATATCATAAATTTTTATAATTTTCTAATAATTTTTTATTATGATTTGCTATTTGTGTGTAATTTCTTCTTTAATGTATAAACTTTTGCAGGAAAGAAGAAGAAATTCAAAAACTTTACTTTCTTTGCAATTATCGCCGCTAACACCGAAAATACCAATCCGCAAGCAGTTCCAAAAAGAACGTGAATCCACCACTGGGCTATATTCATACGAAGTAATATTATTCTTATTCCGGCTGTAAATATAGTGTGTAATAAGTATATCTGAAAAGAATACTTATTTACAAAATCGAGAAAACGAGAAACAGGTTTACAGCATTGGAGCATAGAGATAAACATAATACTTGAATATATCCCAAACAGTATCATTATTTCCTTTATAAATGGAGCTTCTATTTTGTTTAGTAAAACAAACACGATACCTGTTACTATATGCATTAACACAATTAACCATTTAGCCCGGCCAGAGAGTTTAGTGAGACTTTTGAAATCAATAAATGTGCCGATTCCAAAGGCAAGTGCTGAATAAAACACCACATCCAAGCATCCAAGAGGAATACCAAAAAGCGGAGCTAAATAGCCTATTAAAACAACGATAAGTGTAATTTGCCAATTTTTTAATATCCCGGAAAATACAGCCCAAATACAAAACAAAAAGAATAGTGCATATAAGAACCAATATTGAGCAACAGGGGTTTTCCATATATAAAGAATATCTGAAACTGCAAAACCTGTATTTGATTCTCCGACCAAACTGTTTATCAATATATATATAGCTGAAAAAGTTATGTATGGAATA
>JAZOMN010000204.1:0-5940 GCA_045654005.1 Clostridia bacterium | reverse complement strand
AGATTACGATAATACGAGGTATATCGTAATCGACAACAACGAAAAAGCCGATTTTTAAGTGTTAGAGGCGGGTTTGGATAGCTTTCCGAAGGCTACTCTATATTCTGAATTTGCTCTCTTATATTTTCAATTTCCGATTTTAATTCAACCACAATTTTTGCAGTATCAAAATCATTGCATTTAGAACCGATTGTATTGACTTCCCTGTTCATTTCCTGAACGATAAAATCAAGTTTTTTACCTACCACCCCGCCGTTTTCAATAAGGCTTCTGAATTCTTTTATATGACTTGAAAGCCTTACAGTTTCTTCTGCGGTTGTAATTTTATCTGCATAAATTGCCGCTTCCTGAACAATTCTTTGCTCGTCTATATTAGTTAAAACTTCTTTTAGTCGTGTAAGTAATTTTTCACGATATTCGCTGACAATTAAAGGCGCTCTTTCTTCAACTTCTTTTCCTAAAGTTTCTACCTTTAAAAGCCTTTCAGTAAGGTCGCTCTTTATACGCGCGCCCTCTCTTTCTCTCATAAGTAAAAAATCATCAAGACACTGATCAAGTACCGAAAGAACATTTTCGCAAACTGCTTCTTCGTCAGCCTCTTTATACTCTAACTCAAAAATATCGTTAAATCTTGACATAAGTCTTATATCAATTTTATCTTCCGTGCCTAATTTTTCTTTAAGCGAATTAAGAACTGCAATATAATTGTCGCAAAGTGGCTCATTTAAAACAATCTGCTTTTCATCACTGTTTGCAAGTTTTATGTAAATTGATACTTCAATTTTTCCTCTTGATATGGTTTTTGATATTTTTTCTCTGATTTTTTCTTCTAAAAATGCATAATACTTAGGAAGTTTCAGATTAAGGTCTAAATATCTGTGATTTACTGACCTGATATCAATGTTTATATCATATTCATTAACAGACATTTTACATCTGCCAAATCCCGTCATACTTCTTATCATAATGCCCTCCGTTTAGCTATACAATTGGTATATTGCCATTTTATTTAATAATATATAATTTTACCAGTTTTATTAAGTATTTGTCAAGTTATTATATTAAATACCTCTTTACCTAATTTTTTTGCATAGTTTACAGTATAATATGTACCTCCGCTTTCTTTTTTCATATATGCAAAAAGAAGATCGCACTTTTCGCAAAGCACACGGTTTCTTTTTTGCATACATCCGTTTTTGTATTCTTCGGATACATACTCAATACTGTCGCATTTTTCAAGAATAAACTTATAAATATCTCTTTGCTTTTCATTCCATTTTGCATCCTGATCCTTGCAGGGAAGCACAAGATTTAATTTTATCGGAAATTCTTTTTTTAAATTTATCACTTCAAGTGCGCAGAACATATCAAAGCCAATAGCACCACCGTTATAAAACTCGGTATAGCCTTCGTTTATAAGTTCTCTTAATTTATTTCTTAATTTTTCTCTTATTTCATTATAATCATAAATAATTCTATGCCCTGTAAAAGAACAGGCTTTTATTTTCATCATTAATTCACCATTGACAAATCTTTGCTGTATGCCTCACTCATATCAAACTGACCGAATGTGGAAATACTTTCGCCGTTTACCGTAAATATTACACTTTCTATTTCGGAAAATTCGCACATCGTATTAACTATAGAATAAAGACACATCATTTCCCTTGTTGAGCCGCCTGTGTTATACTCTATTAAAGTATCTGAAAAATCAATTGTGCAAAGCCCGTCTTTAACTGTAACTTTGTTAACTTCTGTTTTGGGATTAACTGACGGATACATATTGTTATCTTCAGGACCCAAAATAAGTTTTTTCAAGGTAAAATAATATTTATCTTCATTTTCATTAATATCAAAAGTCACATCTTTTGCAATTAAAGATGATGATAATTCATCTGAAAAATAAAGTTTTGTATTAACTGTAACTATATTTTCTTCGCCCGAAGGGCCAGAAGAAGGTTCGTTATTATTTATAAGTGATGCACCGACTAAAATAAGAGCAATAATTATTAAACTTATTAAAAATATTTTTTTAAACATAAAATCACCTTTTTCATTTTAAAAAAATTCAAATTTTTTCTCTTTATATTTTATAACATAACACAAATATTGTCAACTAATTTAAAGTATAGTTTTATCTGATTTACACATTATAACAAGGGTGATTTTTATGGAAAGAAAAAAGTTATGGGACGAATTTTTAAAGACGGGAAAAATTGAGGATTATCTTAAATTTAAGAACAAAAAATGAGGTTGTAGCAAAATGCAAAAAAGCGGTTCGTCGAGGACGCCGAACCCTACAAATTATATGCTATATATAATGTTAATGCAATAAATGTAGGGGACGGGCTCCTGAACGTCCCGCAAAAATTCATTTTACCACAATCTCGTTAAAACTTTAAGACAGAAGCATTGCACTCCATCCGCCTTGTGCATCAAGTTTTTCTATGGTAAATCCGTTTTCTTTTGCAAAATCTGCTACTTCCTGTTCTCTTTCTTTTATTATGCCCGAAATAATAAATTTACCACCATCAACAAGATATCTTCTTATATCGGGAATAAGTTCCTTTATTATATCTGCAACAATATTTGCAATTATCAAGTCAAATTTGCCATCTACATTTTTTGTTAAATCACCCTCAATAACTTTTATGTTATCGTCAAGGTCATTTAAAAAAACATTTTCCTTTGCAATTTTTACTGCCAACTCATCAATATCAACAGCAAGTACATCTTTTGCTCCGTAGCGACATGCGGCAATAGACAATATCCCCGAGCCGCATCCTATATCAAGAACTTTTTTTGTATCGGTATTAACAATGTCTTTTATCATTGAAACGCACATTTTTGTTGTTTCGTGGGTTCCTGTGCCGAATGCCATACCACTGTCTAAAGTTATTATTTTTTCGTCTGCCTTTTTATCATAGTCTTCCCATGCAGGAACTATAACAAGGTCATCTGTTATATTAAAAGCAGAATAGTATTTTTTCCATCCGTTTTCCCAGTCCTCTGCTTTAAGTTTTACTGAATTTATCAAAAAGCCCTGCGCTTTACCCTCTTCTACAATTCGTTTAGCCTCTTCGTCTTCTTCGATATAAACTTTAACGAATGCTTTATTTTTATCTCTTTGTAATATCTCCTCGTCTATATAGTCCCATCTTACCTCACTCTGATGCTCTTCTATATCTTTAGGGTCTTCGATATTTAAAGATAAAATACCTTGATTGTAAAAGAAAATATTTGCTTCTTCAATTTTTTCAGGTTCAATTGTTATACATATTTCATTCCAGTACATCAGTTAAATAACTCCTTTATATTATCAATGAATTTCTTTTTCTTCGAATGATTTTGCGGTTCAAAGGTTTCCTGAAAACTCTTTAAGATTTCTTTTTGCTTTGAACTTAATTTCTTTGGAATTTCAACATTAACCGTAACATACTGATTGCCTTTTCCAATACCTCTTATGCTGGAAATACCTTTCCCTTTTAACACAAATCTGTCTCCGTTTTGCGTTCCTTCAGGAATACTCATTTCCACTTTACCGTAAATAGTAGGAACTATTATTTTTGCGCCTAAAGCCGCTTCTGAAAAAGTAACAGGAATATCGACAAAAACATCATACCCTTCTCTTTCAAAAATAGGATGCTTCTTTATTATAACGCTTATATAAAGGTCGCCTGAAGGGCCTCCGAATTTACCTGATTCCCCTTCTCCTCTTAAAGAAATTCTCTGACCGTGGTCGATACCTGCAGGGATATTTACTTTAATAGTTCTTGATTTTCTTACATTACCATTCCCCCTACATTCAGGGCATGGATTTTCTACAATACTTCCTCGACCGTTACAGTGAGAACAAGTTCTCATATTAACAAACTGACCAAGCACTGTTCTTTGAACAACTCTTTCCTGACCTGTTCCGTTACAGGTAGGACAGGTTTTAACATCATTTTTAGTTTTACCACCTGTGCCGCCGCATTTTTCACATTTTTCACTTCTTGTTACGGTTACCTCTTTTTCAACACCGAAAGCGGCTTCCAAAAAGTCAATTTCAATAACTTTTTCTAAATTTCTGCCCCTTTGAGGACCGGTTCTTGCCGACTGAGAAGAAAATCCGCCAAAATCTGAAAACATACTTTCAAATATATCAGAAAATCCGCCAAATCCTGAGAAACCACCCTGACCGCCAAAACCTGAATTAGGGTCAAACGCACTGTGGCCGTAAGTATCATATTTACTTCTCTTTTCAGGGTCAGAAAGCACTTCATAAGCTTCGTTGACTTCTATAAATTTAGCCTCTGCATCTTTATTATCGGGATTGACATCAGGATGATATTTTTTTGCCATCTGTCTGTAGGCTTTTTTTATCTCTTCTGCTGATGCACTTTTTGAAACCCCTAAAACTTCATAATAATCTCTTTTTTCCGCCATACACACCACCACAAAAACACAATGAGGGTGTTTAAAAAGTCAAATTTTTTAAACGCCCTTTGTTGAGGGGATAGGAAAAAAGCTTCAGAATGGACAAACGTAGCCAAAACTCTCAGTTTTGGGTCACCCGAAGGCGTACTAAGTACGTCGAGCGGCTAGGTTTGTTCATAGCAAAAAGTTCATTAATTTCAAAGATTTTTTAAAAAATCTTTACCTTAGTTTAAAAACTCATAAGTTTATATGCTATTTTTATTGATAAACCCTACTTTTTGCGGTCTGGAGTTTTTTAACATCCCCAAATAATTATTTATTTTCTTCTTCGTCAACTACTTTGTAGTCTGCTTCGTAAGCACCGTTCTGATCATTTGCTCCCATATCCTGAGCGGCGTTAGGGTCCATATTTGGTGCAGCCTGTTGATATAGTTTCTGAGCAAATTCGTAAATTTTCTGATTTAATTCTTCTGTGCCTTTTTTGATAAGTTCAACATCTGTTCCTTTTAATGCTTCTTTTAAGGCATCAATTTTTTCAGTAATTGCTTTTTTGTCATCCTCTGTTAATTTATCCCCTGCTTCGTTAATTGTTTTTTCTGTCTGATAAATTAAAGAATCAGCATTGTTTCTTGCATCTATTTCTTCTTTTTTAAGTTTGTCTTCGTTTGCAAAAGTTTCTGCTTCTTTAACTGCTTTGTCGATTTCTTCGTCAGTTAAATTTGTGCTTGATGTAATTGTAATTTTCTGTTCGTTACCTGTTCCCAAGTCTTTTGCAGAAACGTTAACAATACCGTTAGCATCTATATCAAATGTAACTTCAATCTGAGGAACGCCTCTTGGTGCAGGAGGAATATCGGTAAGTTGGAATCTTCCAAGTGTCTTATTTCCTGCTGCCATTTCTCTTTCACCTTGAAGAATGTGAATATCAACAGCTGTTTGATTATTTTCAGCAGTTGAGAAAACTTGTGATTTTGAAACAGGAGTAGTAGTGTTTCTAGGAACAAGTGGAGTCATAACACCACCAAGAGTTTCAATACCTAAAGTTAAAGGAGTTACATCCAAAAGAACGATATCTTTAACTTCACCAGCTAAAACACCAGCTTGAACAGCAGCACCAACAGCAACAACTTCATCAGGGTTAACTGATTGGTTAGGTTCTTTTCCTGTGTATTCTTTAACCAAAGCTTGAACTGCAGGAATACGAGTTGAACCACCAACTAATACAACTTCATCAACATCACCTTTAGAAAGTCCTGCTTCTTTTAATGCATCAGCAACAGGTTTTTTACATCTTTCTAACAAATCATAAGATAAATCTTCAAATTTCGCTCTTGTTAAAGAAAGATCTAAGTGTTTAGGACCATTAGCATCTGCTGTAATGAATGGAAGATTAATATTTGTTTCCATAACAGATGATAATTCGCATTTAGCTTTTTCAGCAGCTTCTTTAACACGTTGCATAGCTTGCTTGTCGTTTCTCAAATCTATACCTTCTTGTTTTTTGAATTCTTCACACATCCA
>JAZOMN010000203.1:0-4503 GCA_045654005.1 Clostridia bacterium | reverse complement strand
AGCACAATTATCAGGGTTATAGTGTGTTAAAGCATCTGCGAATGGATCTGTGTTGTTGCCTGTGCAACTGTTTCCACTATGAATGTGAACTGCAAATACAGGTTTTTTGCAAATATCGTCTGATACAGGTAATCCATTTAGTCGAATTGAAACCAGCACACCCGCTTTTACCTTATAAAAATGAGCAACTCCGTTAATACGCGGATAGTCATTGCTTCCTTTTATTTTCGCGAAAGCATAAGGCCTGTTTCTGATATTAAGTATAGAATTATTAAACATATAAATCACCTATAAAATTCCTTTTTGTATATTGTATGATTGCTTTTTTATAGTTGTGAATAATAAAGAGAATATTAAATAAGAATGAAAGAAGGTAAAATATATGAACGATTTAACAAAAAAACAACAGGAAGTTTTTGATTTTATCAAAAAATATGTAGAAAAAAACGGCTATCCTCCTGCAGTCCGTGATATATGCAAGGGGGTAAACTTAAGTTCTCCGTCGTCTGTGCATGCTCATATAAATTCACTTTGTGAACTTGGTTATCTTAAAAAAGACCTTCTTAAAAAAAGAGCGATTTCAATATCCGATGAATTAAAAGAGGAAACCGATGTTTTTAAAGGTAGTGAAAACGGTGTGGATTATCTTGAAGTTCCCGTTATCGGTCAGGTCGCTGCAGGTCAGCCGATTTTAGCTGCAGAAAATATTGAAAGAACTTTTCCTTTACCAATGGATTTTGCAAAAAACAAAGATGTGTTTATGTTAAGGGTAAAAGGGGACAGTATGATAAACGCAGGTATTTTCGATGGCGATTATGTTATTGTAAGAAGAGATGATACTGCGTCTAACGGAAATATTATAGTTGCTCTTATTGATGACAGTGCAACAGTAAAAACTTTTTATAAAGAAAATGGGTATTTCAGATTACAGCCTGAAAACGATTTTATGGAGCCTATTATTGTAAACGAATTAAAAGTTTTGGGACGAGTTGTCGGACTTATAAGAATGATGTAAAAAATTTATTTAAAACCTATTGCATATAAAAAAATAGTATGTTATAATATTTAAAAATAACTTTATTAAATAATTTAACAAAGTTGCTAAGGGGTGTATAAAATGAAAGCAATAATTAACGGTAAAATTATTTTAAAAGACAGAATTGTTGAAAACTGTGCCTTGTTATATGAAAAGGAAATTTGCGGGATAGTTCCTGAAAGTGAACTGCCTTGCGATGCACAGGTTATTGATGCAAACGGAGGATATGTTTCTCCTGGATTTATTGACTTACATATTCACGGTTACCTTGGAAAAGATGTTTGTGACGGTGAGGAAGAAAGCATCAGAGTTATATCTAAAGGTATTGTAGCAAATGGTGTTACAGGTTATCTTCCAACAACAATGACCGAAGATATGAAAGTTATTAAAAAATCACTTGAAGTTTTAAGAAGTTTAAAAGAAGAAAGTAAAACATGGGAAGGCAGTGAGATTTTAGGCTGTCATGCAGAAGGTCCTTTTATTAGTGAATCTAAAAAAGGTGCGCAGGACCCTAAATATATTCTTAAGCCTGATGCAGAATTTGTAAAAGAATATGCAGATATTATTAAAATTATTTCTCTTGCACCCGAAGAAGATACAAAGAATTTTGACGCTATAAGAGAAATAAATAAGGAAACTGATGTTGTTATATCTATGGGTCATACATCTGCAGATTATGAAACAGCGTATAACAGTACAAAAAACGGTGTTAAACATGTTACACATCTTTTCAATGCTATGACACCTCTTGCACATCGTGCTCCCGGTGTTGTTACAGCAGCATTTAATTCAGATGTTTCCTGTGAAGTTATAGTTGATGCTTTCCACGTTTCGCCAACTCTTTATGATATTTTATGGAAAATAAAAGGAAGAAAACTTTGCTTTATTACTGATTGTCTGCCTGCAGGAGGACTTCCGTACGGAGAATATACTCTTGGCGGTCAGAAAATTATATATAAAGATGTTGTTTGCCGTTTGGAAGACGGAACTGTTGCAGGTAGTGTTTTAAAACTTAACAAAGGAGTATGGAATGTTTATACAAATTCTACTATACCTCTTTGGGAATGTGTTAACGGCGCATCGTTAAATCCTGCGACAACAATTGGAATTGACGATAAAAAAGGTTCTTTAGATGTTGGAAAAGATGCTGATATCGTTATTTTAGACAATGAATTTAATGTATTAAAAACAATTATAAAAGGAGATGTTAAATATGAATCTTAAAGTTAATGCAAAATTAGATCCAAAATTTCAACCATTATCTTTAATCGTAAGAGATATGAAAGAAAAAACAAAAGAAGACGGTCAGGACATTATAATTGCGATTGAAAGAAATAAAGGTTATACTGTTACTTACAAAACAAGAGTTTTCAAAGACGGATGCGGTCATGACGAAGAAAACTTTAACTTTGTAGAAAGAATGGCTAAAGCACTTTTATGGGTTGCAGGCGGATATAAAATTTATATCGCAGGAAGCGAAGTAATAGGAAATAAAATTAAAGAAGCATATACTGACGGCGGCCTAAGAGATTTCGATGTTCATTTTATGGAAAGAGTATATGAACAACCGTTTGAAGTTATTGTATGTTCACTTTCAGATGCACCGGAAGATAAATCTGCTGCTGCACCAATAGGCAGACATCTTGACGGTTGCAGAATCGGCTTTGATGCTGGTGGAAGTGATAGAAAAGTTAGTGCTGTTATTGACGGCGAAAGCGTATATTCAGAAGAAGTTGTTTGGTTCCCTAAAATAAACTCTGACCCTGATTATCACTACCAGGGAATTTTAGAGGCAATGAAAACTGCAGCATCTCATATGCCAAGAGTTGATGCAATCGGTGTTTCAAGTGCAGGGGTATATGTTGATAACAGAATTATGGTTGGATCATTATTCTTACAAGAAAGTGATGAAGAATTTGATAAGAAAGTTAAAAATATGTACATAGATGTAGCAAAAGAAATAGGTGCAGATATTCCAATCGAAGTTGCAAATGACGGTGATGTTACTGCTCTTGCAGGCGCTATGGATTTAAATGACAATTCAGTTTTAGGTGTTGCTATGGGTACATCTGAAGCAGGTGGTTATGTTGATCCTCAGGGAAATATCACAGGTTGGCTTAATGAACTTGCGTTTGTTCCTGTTGACTTCTGCAAAGAAGCTATGGTTGATGAATGGTCAGGCGACTTTGGATGCGGAGTTAAATATTTCTCTCAGGATGGAGTTATTAAACTTGCACCATATGCAGGAATTGAACTTGACGAAAATCTTTCTCCTGCAGAAAAATTAAAAGTTGTTCAAGGACTTATGAAAGATGGCGATCAAAGAGCCGCAGATATTTACGATACAATCGGTGCTTATTTCGGATATGCGATTGCTTTCTATTCAGAATTTTATGATATCAAACATGTTCTTATAATGGGACGTGTTACATCAGGCGAAGGCGGAACAATTTTACTTAGCCGTGCTCAGGAAGTTTTAGATAAAGAATTCCCTGAACTTGCTAAAAAAATCAATCTTCATATTCCTGATGAAAGTTCAAGAAGAGTAGGACAATCTGTTGCTGCAGCAAGTTTACCTGAACTTAAATAATTAAATATTATATTTATCACCGCCAATAAGGCGGTGATTTTTTGCTCTTAAACACGATAGGGCTGTATAAACTATTCTTTTTATCAATATTTTTACATTTTACTTTATAAATATTGATTTTTATAAAAAAAAATGTTATCATAAATAGATAGTTGAAAGATGGTGAAAATTTATGACAGAAAAAATAATATTGGTGCTGATTATTATAATCGGAGCACTTATAACTTACCTTGCAAAACCAATCGGTCGTGCTGTTAAAATTTTAAAATCGCCCGAATTAAATTATATGCTTTTAAAGGTCATAGGTTTCGTTATTGTTCTTATATCTGTTATAATTGCTTTTATGAAATTTTAATATAGAAAGAGAGTTTATGTTATGAAAAACGATATCGCAAAAAATTATTCACCAAATGAAGTTGAAGATAAAATTTATGAAAAATGGTTGAATAATGGTTATTTTACACCAAAAATTGATAAGAATAAAGAACCATTTACCATTGTTATTCCGCCTCCGAATGTAACGGGTCAACTTCATATGGGACATGCTCTGGATGAAACATTGCAGGATATTTTAATAAGATATAAAAGAATGCAGGGTTATCCAACATTGTGGGTACCCGGAACTGACCATGCAGGTATTGCAACTCAAATTAAAGTTGAAGAAAATTTAAGAAAAGAAAAAGGTCTCACCCGTCATGACCTTGGCAGAGAGAAGTTTTTGGAACTTGTATGGGAATGGAAAAATAAATATGGAAGCTATATTTTAGACCAGATTAATAAGCTTGGTAGCTCATGTGATTTTTCAAGAGAAAGATTCACTATGGACGAAGGCTGTTCAAAAGCTGTTAAAGAAGTTTTTGTTAAGCTATATGAAAAA
>JAZOMN010000202.1:0-6180 GCA_045654005.1 Clostridia bacterium | reverse complement strand
TTTGGACTTTCTCTTAATTCTTTTAGAAGAAGACTCATACGGTCTTTAATTTCTTTCTTATCTCCGAACATACCATAGTCAATTGCCCAGAAACAGAAAGATGTATCAGCATTACCGCTATTTTTAACGTGAGGAGATGTTGTACCACCTGCGAATATAGATGTAAACATTTCAACGATAATACCAAGGCCGTAACCTTTGTGAGAACCACTTTCTTCAGTACATCCGCCAAGAGGGAAAATACCTCCGCCAAGTTTACCGATTATGTTCTTTAAAACTCTTGATGCTTCATCACAGTCAGCACCATTTTCGTCAGCAGCCCAACCCTGAGGAAGAGGCGCTTCTTTTTTATTGTAAACTTCAAGTTTACCTCTTGTTACAACTGTTGTAGCAACATCGTACCAGAAATTAACAGGATCAGCAGGCATACATACAGCAATCGGGCTTGTTCCAAGCATTGCTTTTTTACCATATGTAGGAATTGCAATCGCTTCAGTATTTGTCATACAAAGACCAAGCAAATCGTTATCTGCAGCCATTTTTGTATAATAACCTGCTATTCCGTAGTGGTTAGAACCTCTTACAACAACAGCACCTATACCATGTTCTTTTGCTTTTTTAATAGCAAGTTCCATTCCCATTTTACCAACAACCTGACCCATTGATTTAGGAGCGTCAAAAACTGCAGAAATAGGAGTTTCAAACACTAACTCAGGTTTGCAATCAGTAACAATAGAACCTTCTTCTATTGCTTTGTGGTAACGGATAAGTCTCTGAATACCGTGAGATTCTATTCCGTAAAGGTCAGCAGTAAGAAGAACGTCAACAATATCCTGACTTTCTTTTTCTGTAAAGCCTCTTCTTACGAATATATCTTCGCAGTATTTTCTTACAATTTTAGCATCAAGATTTACATATGCCATATAAATTCACCTTTCTTATTTACATATTTTTTTATATTATATCATTTTCTCTTCAAACTTTCAACACATCTTTTCGTTTTTTTAAAAAATAGTTATTTTACACTAAAAATAATCATAATATGTATTAAATTCCAGTTAATTAAGGGGGACTTTTCATGAATAATTTAAATGACGACATTTTTGAGAAAGCAAAATCAAAAATAAATTCAATGCTCAGCGACAGACAAAAGGAAGAACTTATAAAAAAGGTATCGCAAATGGATAAAAATTCAATTAAAAATATTTTTAACACCATAAATCCCGATAAAGTTGAAGACCCTGACTTAAGGGCATTTATAAAGAATTTTAAAGGGGAGTGACAAATTTGGACAGTAATGATATTATGTCCTCTTTAAGCAGTTTACTGGGAAGTTCCGATGCTCAGAATAAATTAGAGGGATTTGCCCAGATGCTGTCTTCAAAAGAACAGCAAAGTTCAAGAAATGAGGATAATTTTTCGGAAGAAATGTTTTCTTATGTTAGTAAAATGATGCAAAGTTTCAACAGGCGTGACAACAGAATTGATTTGCTATATTCCATAAGACCGTACTTAAGGGAATCAAGGGCAGGTAATGTTGATATGGCAATAAGAATTATAAGGCTTATGAATATTGCCAGAGACTTTAATTTAAAGGATGTTAAAAATGTATCAGACATATAAAAGCGAAGATATAAAACCTAAAAAGGAAGAAAAACTGATTCCTAAAGAAGTTTTGGGATGTGATAAAAAAGAGGTACATAAAGAAATAAAGAACAAACAAAACAGTTTATTCGGCGGCCTTGAAAACGAAGATATATTAATATTGGGATTGCTTTTGTTACTCTATTTTGAAGACTGCAAAGATAATATGCTTATGATTGTTCTTGTTGCTCTTTTATTTATTAAAGACTAAATTTTAAAGAGGATGTTTGAAATTTCAAACATCCTCTTCTTGTCTATATACAAACTCGTTTATTCCTGCAGATATATGATATTCTCTACCATTGATTTTAAGCGTATATGGCTCATTGGATTTAACGATGCAAGTATCCCCAAGTGCTTCAATATCGGTTCTGACGTTGCCAAAGCGAAGATTTTTTATACCTGTTCTGCCTTTGAAACTGTCAGGTTTTGCCCATTCTACAATTCCCTTGAAAGCATCAATATTATGAAAACCAAGAACAAATTCTATATAAATCGAAATCGGACCTAAAGCCGACCATCCGCAAAAGTCGGGTCGGGAAAGAGTACCTGTTCTGTACGGGTCGGTAGCAGGCTTGTATTTTGTTGGGGAATAACATTCCCATATTGTATGAGGCTCAAATTCGTTATAGGTCTTTATCATATGTGAAAGAAGTTTTATCGAAGTTTCTCTCGCTTCTTTAAAGTATCCGTAATTAACAAATCCCTTAAGTGCCGCATATGCTGTTGGAAGCCACACTCCGCCTCGCCAGTATTCTCCTTCTAAAATAAAATCGGAATCACTTCTGGAAAGAGAAGTAAAAGGTACCATTCCTCCGAAATATTTATTGTCAAGAACTCTATTTACAAGGCATTCTGCCTGATGCTCCGTTGCAAGTTCTGCAGTCATTGTCCAATAAGAAGCAATAGTCATAACCTTATAAAACTCGTGAGTATTACAGTCGATGTCATAATAGAAACGGTCTGTTTCGTCCCAGTAAAGACTGTTTACAATTTCTTTCTTTTCAAGATGCCTCTTGTTCCATTTCTCCTTGCCATCCTCATCACCTGCTATCTCAAACATTTTCGAAATCATCTGAGCTGAGAGAGCCTGCTGGCATATAGCATCAAGCCACAACATATCAGGATTATTCGGTCTTGGTTCATAAGCATGCTTTCCAATTCTTCCTCTCGGGGTATTATCCATCCCCGAACGTCCGCCTTCCCATCTGTAACCGTTTTTTTCAGATATAAGATAGGTTTCATGCATAACACCATCAGGTCGGCAAGGCTTAAAAAGATTTTCTATCCATTCATAGTGTTTCTGCAAAAACTTACGCTCATATAAAAGTTTTTTTATGTATTGAGCATCACCGCTCATCAATGCATTTTCATATTCTGCCCAGGCAAAAAGGGGCGGGTTATCTGCTATATGCACCTTAATTTCGTAAGGTTCTCCAAAAACAGCATGAGTCCATTCAGGCTCTGCTTTAGTCGGAATAACCTTCGGAAGATGTTTACCGTTATATAATACTTCATAAAAATTGTTGAGTGTTTCAACACCGGGAAAAACCTCTCTCGCATATTTGCAAAAAAGCGACATAAAGCAAGTGTCCCATATCCACACCTGAGTATCGCAAAAAGCCTCGTCCATATATGGATTTTGTGGCATTCCCTCAATATTCTTTATATGTGCATAGGCAATTTCCCATGCTTTTTTATAAAAATCCAGATATGCAGGATTATCATCGCAAATTGGAATGGGTATATATTCCTGCCAGTCAGAACATCCGAATTTCTTTTCCATTTTGTTTTCTCCTTTCTTCCTGTCATCTATATGTCTTCTTATTGACATCCTAAGCGAAGTAAAGGATCTCTAATAAGAGATTCTTCGGCTTTACCCCGGAATGACAAAAAGGTAGAGTAAAATTTTAAGCATCTTAGGATGCCGGATAATTTAAAAACGCTCAAGCTCTACAAATCCTTAAGAAATTCCTGCCTTTTATATGCACCCGTAAGATAAGAAAGTACAACCCCGAAATTAGTAACAGGGATATTTTTTTCTTTTATTAAATCAAGCCTTTTTACCATCGCTTTTTTTGTAATCATACACCCTCCACAGTGTATTACAAGACTATATTCACTAAGATTTTCAGGGAATGAATAACCTGATGTGAATTCAAATGTTAAGTTAAGCCCTGTTACCTTTTTTAAAAGATTAGGTATTTTTACTCTTGCTATATCTTCATGAGATGTATTATGAGTGCATACTTCGCTTATTAGTATTTTATCACCGTCTTTTAATCTTTCTACTGCTAATGCACCCTCATAAAGAGTTTTAAAATCACCTTTCTGCCTTGCAAGAAGCATAGAAAAAGATGTAAGACGGATACTTTTCGGAACAATTTCGTTAACTTTTTTGAAGGCTTGAGAATCAGTTATTACCAAATCAACTTTCTTTAAGTCAGAAAGAAGTTTTGAAAGATTTTCATCATTTGTTATATGGCAATATATATTATTATCAAGACAGTCTCTTATCGTCTGAACCTGAGGAAGTATAAGCCTTCCTTTAGGGGCTTCACTATCAACAGGAACAACAAGAACAACATCGTCCCCCTCATTTGATATGCCGTATAACAACCCTTGTTCCTCGTCTTCTTTTTTCAAATTCAAAATAAGATGTTCTTTTAATTTATCAATAGATTTATCATCAAAAGAAGAAACAAAAATCAAATCTTTAAATTCTTTTATTGCATTTTCTTTTTCTTCATTATTTAAAGTATCTTCTTTTGATACAACAATCGTATAAGGAGTTTTATTTTTTGTAAGAGTTTCTTTTAAAAATTGAAAAGTTTCTTTATTATAATTTTTAAAATCACATATGAGTAAAGCGTAATCAACTTCGCTTAAAATATCAAAAGTTTTTTTGTTTCTTAAAGCGCCAAGTTCAGTAAAATCATTCGTCCCCGCAGTATCAATAAACACAACAGGTCCGAAACCGATAAGTTCCATCGCTTTTTTCACAGGATCAGTAGTCGTACCCTCCATGTCTGATACAACTGCCATATCCTGATTTATTATTTTATTGAAAAGTTGGGATTTTCCCGAATTAGTATCCCCGAATATCCCAATATGTTTCCTAAGAGCATTTGGAGTTTTGTTCATATTTATCTCCCTTTTTATTGCTTTTTGAATATAATAATTCATTCTACATATAATTTTATCATACAAAAAATTTTTTTACAACAACAAACATCAAAAATGCCACAAATAATTTATTTAAAATAAAAAGAAAAAATGTATTGACAAGAGATATTTTTTTTGTTATAATAGGTTGTACTGATATGGAGAGGTGTCCGAGTGGTTTAAGGAGCTGGTCTTGAAAACCAGTGACACGAAAGTGCCAAGAGTTCGAATCTCTTCCTCTCTGCCAGAATATTAACTAGGCAGGTTTTTAAAAACCTGCCTAAACAATTTAATACGAAATTTTTTTCGGTTTATGGAGAAGTACTCAAGAGGCCGAAGAGGCGCCCCTGCTAAGGGTGTAGGTCGGGAAACCGGCGCGAGGGTTCAAATCCCTCCTTCTCCGCCAGCCGTATGCACAATCATACGGAACAAAAAACATAGTGAAATCCACTATGTTTTTTTAAGCTATTTATCGGCAATTTTTGATGAAAACTATTATATTTTTCGCTTGCTTTTTGCCGATATCGGTAAAATATATATCAGGAGGATTGTTGATGATGTATTTGTCAGTTTCGGATATAGCAAAAAAATGGAATATGTCAGAACGCACAGTACGCAATTATTGTGCTCAAAATAAAATACCGGGAGCTTTCTTAACTGGCAAGACTTGGAACGTTCCTGAAAACGCAGAGAAACCTGAAAGAAAAAATAAAAAAAGTGATGAGCCTCAAAATCTTCTTGAAAGATTAAGAGCAGAGAAAAAGTCTACTCTCAAAGGCGGAATATATCACAAAGTGCAAATAGAACTTACCTATAATTCAAATCATATTGAAGGTAGCACCCTAACTCACGACCAGACAAGATATATTTTTGAAACCAATACTATCGGAGTGAAAAATGATGCTTTAAATGTTGATGATATTATCGAAACTGCAAATCATTTCAAGTGTATTGATATGATTATTGATAATTCAACCTATAAGCTCACAGAAAAATTTATAAAAGAACTGCACTTTACTTTAAAGTCTGGAACATCAGATTCGAGAAAAGATTGGTTCAATGTAGGAGAATATAAAAAACTTCCAAATGAAGTTGGTGGCAAAGAAACTGCAAGCCCTGAAGTCGTTGCACAGAAAGTCAAAGAACTTTTGAAATCTTATAATCAAAAAAACGAGCATACGTTGGAAGAAATTATAGAGTTTCATTATCAGCTTGAAGCTTTGCATCCATTCCAAGATGGTAATGGTCGTGTAGGTAGACTTATTATGTTTAAGGAATGCCTGAAAAATAATATTGTCCCATTTATTATTGATGACAGTCTTAAAATGTTCTATTACAGAGGTCTGTCAGAGTGGAATAAAGAAAAAGGGT
>JAZOMN010000201.1:0-3290 GCA_045654005.1 Clostridia bacterium | reverse complement strand
CACTTAGTTTCCCAAATGTTCTCACCGTGAAATCAGGTTCTATAATTTCGTGCTTTATATCCATGCTCTCATCCCTTTTATTATATTCACATACGATAATATTAAAAAATTAATAAGGCTGTAAAAATACATTCTACAGCCCAATTATATTTTAATTATAAGATGCTTCTTTATACGAAGGAACAATTTCTTTTAATTTGCTTCTTAATTTATCAGTATCTTCAGATTTTGCATAGGAAAGCAATATATCAATATCACTTGTTAATTTTTCAAAATCTATAACATTTGGTTTTGCAACAAATATCTTCTGATTTTTAGTAGAAGACAAACCTTCTTCATCCATAAGAAGTTCTTCGTATAGTTTTTCGCCCGGTCTTAAACCTGTAACTGCAATTTCGATATCCTGCCCAACTACAAGGCCTGACAGTTTTATCATTTTTTGTGCAAGGTCATAAATCTTAACCGGATTACCCATATCAAGCACAAATATTTCTCCGCCGTTTGCAAAAACAGCTGCTTCCATAACAAGTTGTGCCGCTTCGGGAATTGTCATAAAATATCTTGTTATTTCTTTATGAGTGATAGTCACAGGGCCGCCGTTTTCAATCTGCTTTTTGAAAAGAGGAACAACCGAACCGTTACTTCCTAAAACATTTCCAAAACGAACTGCAACAAATTTTGTTTTACTTTTATTATTTATTCCCTGAATTATCATTTCGCAAATTCTTTTTGATGCACCCATGACATTTGTAGGGTTAACTGCTTTATCAGTAGAAATGAGAGTAAATTTTTTAACATTATGCTTATCAGCCACAAGACAAGCATTAAGAGTTCCCACTACATTATTCTTAACCGCTTCTGAAGAAGAATCTTCCATAAGCGGAACATGTTTATGCGCAGCAGCGTGAAATACAATTTCCGGTTTTTCGCGCCCAAAAATTTTATCCAGCCTGTCCTTATCTCTGACACTTGCAATCAAAACATCAATGTTAAGGTTTGGATATTTTGATTTTAGTTCATTCTCGATATCATAGGCGTTATTTTCGTAAATATCAACAATAATCAGTTTTTTAGGTTCAAAAGATGCTATCTGCCTGCAAAGTTCAGAGCCGATAGAACCGCCTCCGCCTGTTACAAGAATGGTTTTACCCTTTAACTCTCTTGACATATCATCTATATCAAGGTTTACTACGTCACGCGATAACAAATCTTCTATCTGAATATTCCTTGCATCTGTTTTGACTTTAATTTTTCCTGATATGCCTAAGTTTTTAGGCAGAACTTTTATTTTGCACGAGGTTTCAGAACAGATATTTAAGATATTATATCTGTCTTCGTCTGATATAGAAGGTATTGCAAGAAGAATTTCTTTTACCTTTTTTTCTTCGCATATTTTTACAATATCATCACGCGTACCTAAAATCTTTATACCGTATATTACCATTCCGCGTTTTCTTAAATTATCATCAACAGCACCGACAATATTGTAATTCGAATTTTTATCTGTTATTATTTCTCTTATTGCTATAGCGGAAGCATCGCCTGCCCCGATAACTAAAAGATTTGTTTTAGCATCATTGTTCTCTTTGAAATAGTTTTCCATAAAAATATATGTTATTTTTATGGCGACTCTTATTCCCATTGAAAAAACAAGTGCCACAAATCCTGATGTAATTATGTATTTATATGGTAGAAAGAACCCCTTGAAAAACCCTGATGTTATCGCCAGTATAGACACTGCGCCAACACCTGCGAGCATTCCCAATGTATATTCTCTGACACTTGTGTACATCCATAGTGAACTGTAAAAATCTACTGCATTAAGAGCAATTACAATTCCGATTCCCGTTATCATGGCTGAACTTGCAACCTGCGGTGTTCTTATAAAATCAATAAAATCTTCCCTTATTAAAAGAATAACCAGCAGGTATGAAACAATAACGAGACAAAAATCCACAAACATCAGAAGAAGTTTATGTAATCCATTTTTCATAAATTAACCAACCTATTTATCTAATATTTTTTTCCCATTGTCCATTATTTTATGTAAAGTGTTTTCGCCGTATTTCTTTTTAATAATTTTTATTGCCTTATCCATATTAGACACTCTTTTTTCAAGATTATGAGCATCTGAACCAATAAGGTCAATTCTGTATTTTTTTAACAAAGTCTGGATTATTTTTTTGGAATGCTTGTCAATAAAAGTATCTGCATTGACCTGAATAAGCATATCCAAATCAAAAAATGGCTTCACTGAAGAAAAATCATTCTTATTTCCAACATATCTTTCAATATGCGCTAAAATAAAATCAACGCCGTTTTTCATAGACATACTATAAATTTCGTCATATATCCATTTATTGAAATATGAAAACGGAAGTTCTAAAAGAACATAATTCGTGCCTTCAATACAAAGTTTTTTAATATCGATAGAAAGTATCTCTTCTGAAAATGCCACCTCTGCTCCCAAAACTATTTCGGGAACATCCAGATTGTTTTTAACTATATACTCTTTAAGTTTATTGAAACTTTCTTCTCTTTTTAAAAGGAAATCTGATATAGTTCCTTTTCTTATGTAAAAGTGGGGTGTTGCAACGATGGTATTTACTCCTTGCTGTTTAGACAGTTCAAGCATTTTTGCCGATGTCTCTACATCCTCGGCTCCATCATCCATATAAGGTAAAATGTGCGAGTGAAAATCTATCATTTAGCCACCGCCTTATTTATCAATAATAGTAGTTACTGTACTGATAATAGTTTTTGTATCGGTATCCTCCGTAACCAACTTTTGATGTATAAGAATATGAAGATAAATCAACATCGTTAAGTACAAATCCTAATAACTTGGCATTTGCAAATTCCAATGTGCTGATTGCTTTATATACCATATCCTGTGTTGTAAATTTATGACGCACAACAAACAATATCCCGTCTGAGAATTTCGCAATTGCAGATGTATCAGCAACAACGTTAACAGGCGGTGTATCAAGGAAAATATAGTCAAACTGTTCTGAAAGTTCGTCAAGTAACTTTTCCATTTTTCCACTTGATAAAAGTTCTATCGGGTTAGGAGGAGTATGCCCTGCAGTAAGGAAATGAACATTAAGGTCCTTATTGATTTTAAGACAATCTTCTATTTTATCAAATCCTCCTAGTACATTTGAAAGACCTTTTTTATTATCTGCACCAAGGTATTTATGAAGTTTTGGTTTTCTTAAGTCGCAGTCGATAATTAAAACTTTTGTAGCAGCCATAGCAAATGTAATTGCAATATTTATAGATGTTAAAGA
>JAZOMN010000200.1:0-5346 GCA_045654005.1 Clostridia bacterium | reverse complement strand
AGCAGCACCTTTATAGTTTTTCCAGATTTCTTTTATTTCTTCGATTGAAGGTTTGTTTTCAAAAGATACAAACACTGCAGCAAGATGACCGTCACTTACAGGAACTCTTATACATTGAGTTGTGATAGCAGGGGAGGAAGCTGGAACAATTTTGCCATCTTCGATTTTACCCCATATTTTTAATGGTTCAATCTCGCTTTTTTCTTCTTCTCCGCCAATGTATGGAATAACATTGTCAACCATTTCAGGCCATGTTTCAAAAGTTTTACCCGCACCTGAAATCGCCTGATATGTACAAGCAAGAACATTTTTAATACCAAACTTCATAAGTGGATGAAGAGCAGGTACATAACTTTGAAGTGAACAGTTAGACTTAACTGCTATAAAGCCTCTTTTTGTTCCAAGTCTCTTTCTTTGTGCATGAATAATTTCAGCATGGTCTGCATTTATTTCTGGCACAATCATCGGAACGTCAGGCGTATGTCTGTGAGCAGAGTTGTTTGAAATAACAGGGCATTCTGCTTTCGCATACTTTTCTTCAAGCGCCTTGATTTCATCTTTTTTCATATCTACTGCACAGAAAACAAAATCAACCTCTGAGGCGATTTTTTCTATATCTTCTGTTGCGTCTAAAACAACTATTTTCTTTATGTTTTCAGGTATAGGTGTTTTCATAACCCAACGGTTTCCAACTGCTTCTTCATAAGTTTTTCCTGCCGAACGGGAAGAAGCGGCTAAAACTTTTAAGTTAAACCAAGGATGGTTTTCAAGTAAAGTTATAAATCTCTGACCAACCATTCCTGTAGCGCCTACGATACCTACATTAAATGTTTTCATAATAATTCCTCCATTATACTATATGCTATTTATATATATAATAACACTATATTGTCAAAAAGTCAATTTAGAAAAAATAATAAAAATTTTAAAAAAACTTGAAAAAATATTGTAACCTATGTTAAAATAAAAGTTAGAGATTTTAAATTTACGGAGGAATAAATATGTCAGGACATTCTAAATGGTCTAATATTAAGCACAAAAAGGAAAAATCTGACGCTCAGAAAGCGAAGATTTATACAAAACTCGGCAGAGAAATTGCAGTTGCCGTTAAAGCAGGCGGACCCGATCCATCCATTAACGGTAAATTAAAAGATATAATTGCCAAAGCAAGAGCAAATAATATGCCTAACGATAATGTTAAAAGATGTATTGAAAAGGCAACAGGCAGTCAGGAAAATGATAACTACGAAGATATAGTATATGAAGGATACGGCCCAAGAGGTGTAGCAGTAATCGTTGAAGCGCTTACTGATAACAGGAACCGTACCGCAGCAGATGTAAGGCACTATTTTGATAAATTCGGCGGAAACTTAGGCACAAACGGATGCGTTTCTTTTATGTTTGATAAATATGGTGTACTTATTGTCGAAAAAAATGATTCTGTTTCAGAAGAAGAACTTATGGATGCTGCAATGGAAGCAGGCGCGCAGGACTTTAACGAAGAGGATGAAGTTTACGAAATTTTAACCACTCCTGAAGAATTTTCGTTTGTTAGAGAAGAACTTGAAAATAAAGGCTTTGAATTCTTAAAGGCGGAAGTAACTTTAGTTCCTCAGACTTATGTGTCCTTAACAGACGAAAAAGATATTCTTATGATGGAAAAACTTATTGAGCATCTTGAAGATAATGACGATGTTCAGAATATTTATCACAACTGGGAAGAATCTGAAGAATAAGTAAATGTTAAATTTATGTTAAAAATATGTAATATTCTTGATTTTTTGTCATATTTTGTTTATACTTATATTTTGGATAATAATTATAAGAAAGATAAGTGTTATTATTATTTAATTGGGGTAAAATAATTTTTAACAATTATATCAAATGTTTTTTTGAAAAGGGTGTTAAAAAATGAAAAAAATTGCAGTTTTAACAAGTGGGGGAGACGCTCCCGGAATGAATGCAGCCATTCGTGCTGTTGTAAGAAGTGCTTTGCACAATGGTATGGAAGTTTACGGAGTCCATGGAGGATATAAAGGGTTACTTAATGCTGAATTTGAAAAAATGAGTTACCGTTCTGTATCAGATTGTTTAAATAAAGGTGGTACAATATTAAAAACTGCCCGCAGTAAAACTTTCGCAACTCCCGAAGGTGTTGCTAAAGCGGTTGAAAATGCCAAAGCACAAGGTATTGAAGGCATAGTTGTTATAGGTGGTGACGGGTCTTTTAAAGGCGCAAGAGACTTGAGTAATGCAGGGCTTCCTACTATCGGCATCCCTGGAACAATTGATAATGATATTGCATGCACAGACTATACTATCGGTTTTGATACAGCACTTAATACTGCGTGTGAATGTATAGATAAATTAAAAGATACTTGCTCATCGCACTCCAGATGCAGTGTTGTTGAGGTTATGGGTAGGCACGCAGGTCATATTGCTTTGGAACTTGCAGTTGCAAATGGTGCAGAAGCAGTTTTGGTTCCTGAAAAAGATTACGATATAAAAGAAGATATTATATCATATATAAAGGAATCTATGAAAAAAGGAAAAACTCATTTTGTTGTTATTGTTGCTGAAGGTATCGGCGGTTGTGATAAAATAGCAGTTCAGATTGAAACACTTACTGAAATTGAAACCAGAGTGGCGATTTTAGGGCATCTTCAAAGAGGCGGTTCGCCAACAGTTTATGACAGGGTTATGGCAAGCCGTATGGGTGTTAAAGCGGTTGAACTTCTTATTGAAAACAAGGCTAACAGAGTTGTTGCTTTGAAAGACAATAAAATTGTAGATTTCGATATTACCGAAGCATTAAATATGAAAAAGGGTATTGATGAAGGGTTATATGAAGTATTTACTGAGATAACTTATTAAAATGTATGTGAGGTCACCTGATGTTAAAAAATGTTCCTAATTACATCACTATTTTCAGATTAATATTGGTTTTTGTTTTTATATTTCTTTTTGGGTCAGATATAGATAATAAAAGCCTTTATTGTGTTATAACTTTTTTTGTAGCGGGAATAAGTGATGTGCTGGACGGTTTTTTAGCAAGAAAGTTTAAAATTGTGAGTAATTTTGGTAAACTTATGGACCCTCTTGCTGATAAGCTTATGCAGATAACCGTTGCTGTGTGTATAGCAACGATTGAACATTCTCTTTCATGGGTGCCCATATTCTTAATCTTAAAAGAATTAGTTATGATTTTAGGGGCAGCAAAACTTTTAAAGAAAGATAAAATTGTTGTTCAGGCAAATTTTTTCGGGAAACTTGCAAGTGTGATTTATTTCCTTGTATTCCTTGTTATAATGATTTTTGAAAATATAAATCCGTATGTTAAACAAGGGCTTTGCATAAGTTTCGTTACGGTTTCAATACTGGCTTTTATAAATTACATAAATGCATATTCAAAAAAACTCTAAGGAAATCCTTAGAGTTTTTAATTTGAACTGATTGACAATTTTTAGCATAAAGTATATAATATAATATAATATAATTTAGTTCAGGTTAAAGGTATTTTTAGTTGAAAGGTTAATTATTAGGATGGTTTATAATAATATTTTAGAAGCAATAGGGAATACACCGATAATAAAATTATCAAATATGGTTGATAATGATTCTGCCGATATTTTAGTTAAATTTGAAGGCCTTAATGTCGGTGGGTCTATTAAAACAAGAACTGCGTATAATATGATAAAAAAAGCGGAAGAAGAGGGAATTTTAAATAAAAATTCCATAATAGTTGAGCCTACAAGCGGAAATCAGGGGATAGGTCTTGCACTTGTCGGTGCAGTAAAAGGTTATAAAACTGTTATCATTATGCCCGATTCTGTGAGTGAAGAGAGAAGAAAACTTGTTAATCACTACGGGGCAGAAGTAATCTTAGTGCATGATGCAGGTAATATTGGCCTTTGTATAGAAGAATGCCTTAACCTCGCTCTTAAAATGAAGGAAGAAAATCCTGATGTTTTTGTTCCTCAACAGTTTGAAAATCCTGCTAATCCTGATATTCAAAGAGAAGTTACAGGAATGGAAATTATAAATCAGGTAAATGGCCCGATTCACGGTTTTTGCTCGGGTATAGGTACAGGCGGAACTATAACAGGTATAGGCGAAACTTTGAAAAAATATAACCCTGATATGACAATATGGGCTGTAGAACCTGAAGATGCCGCTATTTTATCAGGTGGGTCAATCGGTACTCATATTCAAATGGGAATTGGCGACGGGATTATTCCTGAAATTCTAAATCAGAATATATATGACGATATTTGCATAGTTAAAGACGATGAAGCAATCAATACCGCTAAAGATTTAGCCCGTAAGGAAGGTATAATGTGTGGAATTTCGAGCGGAACAAATGTTGCCGCTGCAATAAAACTTGCAAAAAAATTAGGAAAAGGAAAAACTGTAGTAACCGTTCTTCCTGATACAGCAGAAAGATATTTTTCTACACCTTTATTTGAATAACAATTATAAAGCACAGATTCTGTGCTTTTTTAGTATTATTTAACTAAAAAAAGTGTATGATAATTCTATATATTGTTGATATAAATACTTGAAAATAAAAATAAAATGTGATAAAATTAGAATATAAAAATGTAAATAAATGTAAAAACAGGGAGGATACTATGGATTCAAACAAAAGACCGGATACTATGGAACGTATTACAACTAAAGAATTAGCAGATGCTTTTATTGGCGAACAAATAGAACAAATCAGAGAACAGGTAGGAGATAAAAAAGTTCTTCTTGCTTTATCCGGAGGGGTTGACTCTTCAGTTGTTGCAGCACTTTTAATAAAAGCAATAGGCAAACAACTTATATGTGTTCATGTAAATCATGGGCTTATGAGAAAAGGCGAAAGCGAAGAAGTAATTGAAGTATTTAAAAATCAGCTTGATGCTAATTTAGTATATATAGATGCGACTGACAGATTTTTAGACAAATTAAAAGGAGTATCTGATCCTGAAACAAAAAGAAAAATTATCGGCGGAGAATTTATAGTTGTCTTCGAAGAAGAAGCAAGAAAGTTAACTGATGTTGACTTTTTAGCTCAGGGAACAATTTATCCTGATATATTAGAAAGCGACGGAGTAAAAGCGCATCATAATGTTGGTGGCTTACCTGAAGATATGCAGTTTGAACTTGTTGAACCTGTTAAACTGCTTTATAAAGACGAAGTAAGAGTAGTAGGTAAAGCACTTGGCCTTCCTGATACAATGGTTGAAAGGCAGCCGTTCCCGGGTCCTGGTCTTGGTGTGCGTTGTCTTGGCGCAATCACTCGTGACAGACTTCACGCTTTAAGAGAAGCAGATGCAATCTTAAGAGAAGAATTTGAAATCT
>JAZOMN010000199.1:0-2152 GCA_045654005.1 Clostridia bacterium | reverse complement strand
AATGTTCTTGAATTGAGATGCCCGAAGTCTATTGCAGGAAGAAACGAATCATCAACCAGGCAAAGTTCTATAACTTCGTCAAGATTTCCCAATTGATTGATTTTTCCCATTGTTTCGGGGCAAATATGAATTCCGTAATATCCTTCTGATTTTGCTCGTTCTATTGTTTTTTTCAAAGTATCCTTTGCATAAAAAAGAGCTTCTTCTCTTGATATTTTAGAACACGAACCGCTATGAACAACAATCCTCTTTGCATCAAGAACTTTTGATATTCTCATACAGTCCATTATATATTCAATACTTTTATTTCGTTTTTCCTCTTCAACACTTGATAAAGAAATATAATACTGACTGTGAACAGAAAGATAAATATTATTTTCTTTCGCTTTATCGCATAACAGTGAAGCAGTTTTTTCCGATATTTTGACACCTTTGTTACATTGATATTCATAAGCATTAAGTCCAATAGAATTTAAATACTCAGGCATATCAACAGAAGATTTATATCCCGCCTCTGAAAAAGCGAGAGGATTACCTCCGGGTCCGAATTTTATATCCATTATAATTATCCTCCTATCCGTTACTATTTTTATTATATATAATTATAAAGAAAATTTCAAGAAAAAAAGCCTTATTAAAGGCTTTTTTTAAGAAGATATTTGTTTTTTAGTTTCTTTTTTTATAACAAGAGGTTTTTCGCTTTTTAAAGAAGCTTTTTTTGTTACAATAACTTTTTCAACATTCTTCTCTGACGGAACTTCAAACATAGTTTCCTGCATAATTTCTTCTAAAATCGCTCTCAAACCTCTGGCGCCGGTATTTCTCTTTATAGCTTCTTTTGCAATATTCTTAAGAGCATCTTCTTCAAATTCCAATGAGACACCGTCAAATTCAAATAATTTCTTATACTGTTTGACAAGTGAATTTTTCGGTTCATTAAGAACAGATACAAGTGCTTTCTCATCAAGATTGTCAAGAGTAACAATAACAGGAACTCTGCCTATAAATTCAGGAATAAGACCGAATTTTAATAAATCCTGAGGCATAATTTTCTTAAGAATATTATTTGACTTATCACTCTTTATTATAATATCAGAGTTAAATCCTAAAGTGCTTTTTCCAACTCTTTGTTCAATTATTTTTTCAATACCGTCAAACGCTCCTCCACAAATAAAAAGAATGTTTGATGTATCAATTTGTATAAATTCCTGATGAGGATGCTTTCTTCCACCCTGAGGAGGCACAGAAGCAACTGTTCCTTCTAAAATTTTAAGAAGTGCTTGTTGAACCCCTTCTCCGCTGACATCTCTTGTTATAGAAGGATTTTCGCTTTTTCTGGCAATTTTATCGATTTCATCGATATATATAATTCCTTTTTCAGCAAGTTCAACATCATAATCTGCAGCCTGAATAAGTCTTAATAAAATATTTTCAACATCTTCGCCGACATAACCTGCTTCTGTAAGTGTTGTTGCATCAGCAATAGCAAAAGGAACATTTAATATTTTAGCAAGTGTCTGTGCAAGAAGAGTCTTCCCACATCCTGTCGGACCAAGTACCATTATATTGCTTTTCTGGATTTCAACATCTTCGTATTTTATCTTGGAATTTATTCTTTTATAATGATTATATACTGCAACTGATAACGCTTTTTTTGCTTCCTCCTGGCCTACTACATACTGATCTAAAATATCTTTTATTTCAAGAGGTTTTAAAAGAGGTCCGTTATCCTGTGAGTATTTTGCTGTTTCATCCATTTCTTCAAAGACAATTTCGTTGCAAAGTTCTACGCACTCATTACAAATATTTGCGTTCGGACCTGCAATAATTTTGTCAACCATATCAGATGTTTTGCCGCAAAAAGAGCAACGGCTCTTTTCTATATTTTTTTTATCCATAAATTCTCCTTTTTATCTTTTTTCAATAACTTTGTCTATCAAGCCATATTCTTTTGCTTCATATGCAGACATAAAATTATCTCTTTCGGTATCTTTACAGATAATATCATAAGGTTTTCCTGTATTCAAACTTAAAATTTCATTTAAGTGTTTTTTCATTTTTATAATTCTTTCGGCGTGAATCTGAATATCTGTAGCCTGACCCTGTGTACCGCCTAAAGGTTGGTGAATCATTATTTCGCTGTTAGGAAGAG
>JAZOMN010000198.1:0-5231 GCA_045654005.1 Clostridia bacterium | reverse complement strand
ACGGCAGTTATATTTTAGACCAGATAAAAAAACTTGGCAGTTCTTGTGATTTTTCAAGAGAAAGATTTACAATGGACGAAGGTTGTTCAAAAGCTGTTAAAGAAGTTTTTGTTAAACTTTACGAAAAAGGTCTTATTTATAGAGGAAACAGAATAATCAACTGGTGTCCTCATTGTATAACTGCTTTGTCTGATGCAGAGGTTGAATATACTGAACAGGACGGTCATTTCTGGCATATCAGATATTTCATTAAAGACAGTAACGAGTTTTTGGAAATCGCAACAACAAGACCTGAAACTTTACTTGGCGATACTGCAGTTGCTGTTCATCCTGAAGATGAAAGATATAAACACCTTGTTGGTAAAACTTTAATTCTACCTTTAGTTGGCAGAGAAATTCCTGTTATAGCAGATGAATATGTTGATAAAGAATTTGGAACTGGATGTGTTAAAATTACTCCTGCTCATGACCCTAATGACTTTGAAGTTGGATTAAGACACAACTTAGAACAAATAAGAGTTATGAACGATGATGCTACCATCAACGAATTTGGCGGTAAATATCAGGGAATGGACAGATACGAAGCAAGAAAACAAATCGTTAAAGATTTGGAAGACGGTGGCTTCTTAGTAGCAGTTAAACCTCATAAACATAATGTCGGTCAATGTTACAGATGTGGTACAACAGTTGAACCGATTACATCAAAACAATGGTTTGTTAAAATGGAACCATTGGCAAAAAGAGCGATTGAGGTTGTTAAAGATAAAGAAATTCAGTTTGTTCCTGACAGATTTTCTAAAACATATTTAAACTGGATGGAAAATGTTCATGACTGGTGTATTTCCCGTCAGTTATGGTGGGGTCACAGAATTCCGGCATTTTACTGCGCTGATTGCGGTGAAATGGTTGTTTCTAAAGAAGATGTTTTAACTTGCCCGAAATGTAATGGCAAAATGAAGCAGGAAGAAGATGTTTTGGATACATGGTTCAGTTCTGCACTATGGCCTTTCTCAACTTTAGGATGGCCTGAGAAAACAGAAGATTTAGAATATTTTTACCCAACAAGTGTACTTGTTACAGGGTACGATATTATTTTCTTCTGGGTTGCAAGAATGATATTCTCAGGAATGGAACAAATGAACGAAGTTCCTTTTAAACATGTATTTATTCATGGTCTTGTTCGTGATGAACTTGGCAGAAAAATGAGTAAATCATTAGGTAATGGAATAGACCCGCTTAAAATTATAGAAGAATACGGTGCAGACGCATTAAGATTTACTTTAGCGACAGGAAATTCTCCGGGTAACGATATGAGATTTTCTATTAAAAAGGTTGAATCTTCAAGAAATTTTGCAAATAAGATATCGAATGCATCAAGATTTGCATTAATGAATCTTGATATTGAAAGTATTGAAATTCCTGAAAATTTAGAAATTGAAGATAAATGGGTACTTTCTAAATATAATGATTTAGTAAAAGAAGTTACTGATAATCTTGATAAATTTGAACTTGGTATTGCAGTTTCAAAATTATATGATTTTATATGGGATATACTTTGCGACTGGTACATTGAAATGATAAAAATGCGTCTTTATGCAAAAGAAGAAAGCGGACGCGTTGCACAAAATGTTTTATCTTATGTGTTATCAGGTTCATTAAAACTTCTTCATCCGTTTATGCCGTTTATTACAGAAGAAATATTTATGGCGCTTCCAACAAATGAAGAAAGTATTATGATTTCAAAGTGGCCTGAATATATGCCGTCTCTAAGTTTCAAAGACGATGAAAAGAAAGTTGAAATGATTATTGGTGCTATCAAATCTCTTAGAAATCTAAGAGCAGAAATGAATGTTCCAATGTCTAAAAAAGCAAAGATGTTCATTATAACAGATGATGCAGATACCTTTAACAAAGGTGCAGGTTTCTTTACAAAACTTGGAGGAGCATCTGAAGTTGAAGTTAGCGAAGATAAGGACTTAACTGTTGAAAATGCAGTATCATTAGTTGTTGAGGGCGCACAAATTCTTATGCCTTTAGGTGAACTTGTTGATTTAGAAAAAGAAAGAGAAAGACTTGAAAAAGAAAAAGAACATATCTTAAGCGAAATCAAGAGAGTTGACTCTCGTCTTTCAAATGAAGGTTTTGTTAATAAAGCACCTCAGAAACTTATTGACGAAGAAAAAGAAAAGAAATTAAAATTTGAAGAAATGTTAAAACAAATTGAAGAAAAGTTGAAATAGTAAAATGGAAGAATTAAGTTATAATGACTTTCTAAAAGAATTATTTAAAATTAAAAGGTTTGGTAAAACGCCAAACCTTTTAGTAATGCTTGAAATTTTAGAAAAGATTGATAATCCTCATAAAAAACTTAAATTTATTCATATTGCAGGTACAAATGGCAAAGGATCAACATCAAATTATATTTCTTCAATACTTATTGAAAAAGGGTATAAAGTCGGTCTTTTTACATCGCCTTTTATTCATACTTTTAACGAAAGATTTAAGATAAACAATGTTAATATTTCGGATAATGAACTTGCAAAAATCGGCAGTATGATTTTTAATATTGCATCTGAACTTCCCTATGAAGTTAAACAGTTTGATATTATTACTGCTGTTGCAATGCATTGGTTTTATATTTCTGAATGCGATTATGTTGTGTTAGAAGCAGGAATGGGAGGAAGAGGAGACAGTACAAATATAGTTGTTCCTGAACTTTCTGTTATAACCACAATTGATTTGGACCACACCAAAGTTTTAGGGGATACTGTAGAAAAAATCGCTTATGAAAAAGCGGGTATAATTAAAGAAAATATACCATTGGTGTATTACCCTACAGAACATGAAGATGTTTTTATTAAAGAGTGTGAACTTAAAGGCAGTGAATATAAAACTATAGACGAACCAGTTGTTATCTCTAAAGACTTTTCTGGTAGTAAATTTTTATATAAAGAAAAAGAATATCATATAAAAATGCTTGGTAAATATCAGATTTATAACGCTTGTGTTGCAATTGAAGCGAGTGAGAAACTCGGCGTTGAATATGAATATATAAAAAACGGGCTTTCAAAAATGAAATTTGAGGGAAGATTTGAGAAAATTTCAGAAAATCCTTACGTTTTTATTGACGGGGGCCATAACCCACAGGGAGCAAAAAGTATTGTTGAAACGGTTAAATATCATAATATTAAAAATCCTGTTTATATCGTATCAGTATTTAAAGAAAAAGATGCTTATGGCTTTTTAAATAATTTGAAAAATAACGGTAAAATAATTCTTACCTCTTTTTCGGATGAATTAAGTCACGACCCTTATATTCTTTCTAAGGAATTTGGTTTTGAAACAATGGCTTTGTCTGAGATTATAAAGGATATAAAAACAAATAAAAGTGATGAAAGTTATATTTTTTGCGGTTCAATATATCAGATATCGCAAATAAAGAATTTATTTGATAAAACTCGATGAATTCTGACAAAGGAAAAAATAAATATATATAGAAATATCTCTTGTATGACTTAATACAAGAGTGTTTTTTGTTGCAAGGACGAGACAAATGAACTTATCTTTTGACGTTAGAAAAACAGTTCTTACCGCAAAAATTTCGGGAGAACTTGATCATCATAATGCCAAAAATTTAAGAGAAAAAATAGATTTAAAACTGGCATCGGGAATTTATAATGTATTAATATTCGATTTTACAAATCTTAATTTTATGGATAGTTCAGGAATTGCACTTATAATGGGAAGAGTTAAAAATATGCAAGCAGTTTCGGGATATGTGAAAATAAGAGTCAGAGATGATAAAATAATAAGAATACTTAAAATGGCAGGAATACATAATTTTGCCGAAATAATATAGAAAGGATGGGGAATATGGAAATATTAAACGAAATGAAATTAGAGTTTTTAAGCCGTTCATCGAATGAAAGTTTTGCAAGAGTAGCCGTTTCTTCCTTTGTTTCACAACTTGACCCTACGCTGAATGAACTTACTGATATTAAAACTGCTGTATCAGAAGCGGTTACAAATTCTATAATTCATGGATATGAAAATACAGTTGGAATTATTACTCTTACAACCAGGATATATAAAGACAGAATTATTGAGATTTCAATTAAGGATATGGGTAAAGGGATAGAAGATATAAACAAAGCAAGACAGCCGTTATATACAACAGGTAATACAGACGAAAGATCCGGAATGGGATTTACGGTTATGGAAACATTTATGGATGAAGTACATATTAAATCAGAGGTTGATAAGGGGACAACTGTGACGTTAAAGAGGTATCTTTCTTGATACTTGAATTTGATAAATCTTTGTTTGAAAAAGCACAACTTGGAGAAAAGGATGCTCAGGATGAATTTCTTTTGAAAAACAAAGGATTAGTTTATCTTGTGGTAAAAAAATTTATTGGACGGGGTACAGATAATGAAGATTTAATTCAACTTGGAATGATAGGCCTTTATAAAGCGATGATGAATTTTAATGAATCGTATGGTGTTAAATTTTCTACTTATGCAGTGCCAATGATTTCAGGAGAGATAAAAAGATTTTTGCGTGATGACGGTATGGTAAAAGTGTCGCGAAGCGTAAAAGAATTATATATAAAAATAAAATATGCACAGTCAGATTTTGAGACCAGATTTTCAAAAACACCTAAAATAAGCGAATTGGCAAACGAGATAGGAGTGTCTGTTGAAGATATAATTTATGCTTTGAATGCTTCGGAGTCAGTCTGCTCATTGGAAGAAGCGGCTGACTCGGACGAAAAAAATTTATATTTAAAAGATAAAATCGCAGATGAAAAGGCTGTTACAGAAGAACAAATAGTTGATAAACTTGCTTTAAAAGAAATACTATCAAAACTTGACGGTAAAAAGCGCCAGGTAATTATCTTCAGATTTTTTAATGAAATGACTCAACAACAAGTAGCAAAAAAACTTGGAATTTCACAAGTTCAAGTATGTAGAATTGAAAAAAAAGTGCTTGGTGAACTTAAAAAAATGTATATTTCAGAAAGTGATTTTTAAAAAGTCCGCAGTGCGTTTTGTACTGCGAATTTTTTATGTATGAGAAAGCAAGGATTTTCTTATTAATTTTTTCCTGGATATTAAATTTTTGTTGAATAAAAGCAGAGAATATGATAAGATAAAATTGTTATGTTTGTATATTTATAAAAAGGGGAATGTTATTATGAACATTTTATCAATTGGGAACAGTTTTTCGTG
>JAZOMN010000197.1:0-3545 GCA_045654005.1 Clostridia bacterium | reverse complement strand
GAACAGTGGCTTGTTATGTTCAAAAATGAAACACACAACCACCCTACAGAAATCGAACCATTCGGTGGTGCGGCAACCTGCCTTGGCGGAGCAATAAGAGACCCATTATCAGGCCGTTCTTATGTATATCAGGCAATGAGAGTAACAGGAAGCGGTGACCCGAGAGTTCCATTATCAGAAACACTACCAGGTAAACTTCCTCAAAGAAAAATTTCTAAAACTGCAGCAGCAGGTTACTCATCTTACGGTAACCAGATCGGTCTTGCTACAGGCTTGGTAAGAGAAATTTACGATGAATCATATAAAGCAAAAAGAATGGAAATCGGTGCAGTTGTCGGTGCGGCACCAAAGAGCAATGTTATAAGAGAAGTGCCTGAACCGGGCGATGTTGTAATACTTCTTGGCGGAAGAACAGGAAGAGACGGTTGTGGAGGTGCTACGGGCTCATCAAAAGCGCATACCGATAAATCTTTGGAAAACTGCGGAGCAGAAGTTCAAAAAGGTAATCCGCCTGAAGAAAGAAAACTGCAAAGACTTTTCAGAAATCCTGAAGTTACAAGACTTATAAGAAGATGTAACGACTTTGGTGCAGGGGGAGTATCTGTTGCAATCGGCGAACTTGCTGACGGTTTACACATAAATCTTGACAAAGTTCCTAAAAAGTACGCAGGTCTTGACGGAACTGAACTTGCAATATCTGAATCTCAGGAAAGAATGGCAGTTGTTGTAAGAGATTGTGATAAAGAAAAAATGATAGAAGAAGCAGGTAAGGAAAACATTGAAGCAACAGTTGTTGCTACCGTTACCGAAGAAAAGAGATTAAGACTATTCTGGCAGGATGTAAAAATAGTTGATATTTCAAGAGAATTTTTAAATTCCAACGGTGGAAGACGCGAAACTGACGTTTTAATTAAAGAAAACACAAATAAAGATATATTTGACTCTATCACATTTGAAAACGAAAAAACTTACGAAGAAAAATTTACAGCACTTTTATCTGACCTTAATGTATGTATGCAAAAAGGTTTAGGCGAAATGTTTGACTCGACAATCGGTGCAGGAACAGTTTTAATGCCGTTTGGTGGAAAATATGAACTGACACCGACTGAATCAATGGCGGCAAAAATTCCGCTGATTTCAGGAGAAACCAAAACTGCTACTGTTATGTCTTACGGATATGACAATAAGATGGCTAAAAAGAGTCCGTTCTACAGCGGTATTTATGCAATTATTCATTCTATTGCAAGAGTTGTTGCAACAGGCTGTGATATTTCAAAAGTATATTTAACACTTCAGGAATACTTTAAGAAATTAGGAAATGATAAAGAAAGATGGGGCGAGCCGATGCAGGCACTTCTTGGTGCGTTCTTCGCTCAGGAAAATTTACAGATTGCGGCAATCGGCGGTAAAGACTCAATGAGTGGTTCGTTTAACGATATGGACGTTGTTCCTACATTGGTGTCATTCGCTATATCCCCTGCTTCTACTGATGAAATTATCTCTCCTGAATTTAAGAAAACCGACTCTAAAGTTATGTTAATTAAAAATAAGAAAGACGGTTTCCTTCCTGATTTTGAAAGCTTTACAAATATCAGTAAAACAGTTTATGAACTTATAAAGGATAAAAAAGTATATTCGGCTTATGCTGTTCCTATGGGAGGTGTTGCTGAAGCGGTACTTAAGATGTGCTTTGGTAATAAAATCGGTTTTGACTTTAAATATGATACTGATTTATTTAAAGCAGATTACGGCTCATATATTATCGAAGTTCCAAAAGACTTGGATGTTGACGGTATCTTACTTGGTTACACAAATGCTGACGGTTTTGTTACAATAGGTGGCGAAAAAATCGACCTTGAAAAACTTATAAGCGCATTTGTAAACCCATTGGAAAGTGTTTATAAAACTGCAAAAGAAATAGAAGAAACTACAATCAATATTCCACTTTTCGAGAAAAAGGAAATAATTTCTCCTAAAATCAAAGTTGCTAAACCGAAAGTTGTAGTTCCTGTATTCCCTGGTACAAACTGTGAGTACGATACTAAAAAAGTATTTGAAAAAGCGGGAGCAGAGGTAGAGGTTATAGTATTTAAAAACTTAAAGCCAACCGATGTTTTAGAATCTTCTAAGAAACTTGCAAGTTCTATTAAAGATGCGCAGATAGTAATGATTCCTGGCGGTTTCTCAGGCGGAGACGAGCCTGACGGATCAGGAAAATTCATTGCAACAGCCCTAAGAAACGAACTTGTTAAAGAGTCTTTAAGAGATATGCTTTATAACCGTGACGGGCTTATGCTTGGTATTTGTAACGGTTTCCAGGCGCTTATAAAACTTGGGCTTGTTCCTTTCGGCGATGTAATTGATACTGACGATACATGCCCTACACTTACTTATAACACTATCGGCCGTCACATATCCACTATGGCTGATATAAAAGTTATGTCCAATAAATCGCCTTGGTTTAATAATGTTAAGCCTGGTGAAGTTTATAAAGTTCCACTATCTCACGGGGAAGGTAGATTTATCGTATCCGATAAACTTATGGAAGAACTTGTTAAGAACGGTCAGATTGCTACCTGCTATGTTGATAAAGACGGTAACCCTACCTATGATAAGTATGCTAACCCTAACGGTTCTAACTTTGCTGTTGAAGGTATAACAAGTAAAGACGGACGAATTTTAGGTAAAATGGGTCACGCAGAGAGAATAGGGGATAACCTTTATAAGAATATTGACGGTAACTTTGATATGAAACTGTTTGAAGCAGGGGTATCATATTTTAAATAGGAGTTGAAATCTTATGGTACAAAGCGGAAAAAATAAAATAGAATGGGTATCCCGAAATATGCCCATTTTAAATACAATTAAAGAAGATTTTGAAAAGACCAAGCCATTTTTGGGAAAGAAAATAACAATTTGCATTCATCTTGAAGCAAAAACTGCTTACTTTGCAACTGTTTTAAAAGCAGGGGGAGCAGAAGTTACTGCAACAGGCTGTAATCCTTTATCCACACAGGACGATGTTGCTGCCGCTTTAAGAGAAGTTTACGGTATTACCGTTTACGGAAAGCATGGCGAAACTGAAGAAGAGTATTTTAACGATTTGCGATGCGCACTTTCAAACGGTCCTGATATTATTATGGATGACGGGGGAGATTTAACAAATCTTATTCACTCGGAATTTCCTGAACTTATAAAAACACTTCAGGGCGGAACAGAAGAAACAACAACAGGAATATTAAGATTAAAAGCAAGAGAGAGAGCAGGGGAACTTAAATTCCCTGTTATCTCTGCTAATGATGCTTACTGTAAATATCTTTTTGATAACAGATACGGTACCGGTCAATCGGTAATGGGCGGAATAATGAACGCTACTAACGTACTTCTTGCGGGAAAAAATGTAGTGGTAGCGGGCTACGGATGGTGCGGACGCGGAATAGCTATGCGTGCAAAGGGAATGGGCGCAAGGGTAATAGTTACCGAAATTGATGAAGTGAAAGCGCTTGAAGCGGCAATGGACGGATTTTCGGTAATGCGTATGGAAG
>JAZOMN010000196.1:0-4883 GCA_045654005.1 Clostridia bacterium | reverse complement strand
GTTGCAGAAGATATTGAAGGCGAAGCGTTATCAACTCTTATCGTTAACAGATTAAGAGGAACATTTATTGTTGTTGGTGTTAAGGCTCCGGGCTTTGGCGACAGAAGAAAAGAAATGCTTCAGGATATAGCAATTTTAACAGGCGGTCAGGTTATCTCTGAAGAATTAGGATATGAACTTAAAGATACAACCATTGATATGTTAGGTAAAGCAGGTCAGGTTAAAGTTCAGAAAGAAAATACAATTATCGTTAACGGAAACGGAAACGCAGAAAATATTCAGGCAAGAATTGCACAAATCAAAGCACAAATCGAAGAAACAACATCTGAATTTGATAAAGAAAAACTTCAGGAAAGACTTGCTAAACTTGCAGGCGGTGTTGCAGTAATTAAAGTTGGTGCTGCAACTGAAACTGAAATGAAAGAAATGAAATTAAGAATTGAAGATGCTCTTGCTGCTACAAAAGCCGCAGTTGAAGAAGGTATCGTTGCAGGGGGCGGAACTGCTTTAATTAACGCAATCCCATCAGTTGAAAAACTACTTTCTGAAACCACAGGCGATGAAAAAACAGGGGTTAATATTGTTGTAAAAGCGTTAGAAGAACCTGTTAAACAAATTGCAAAAAATGCTGGTTTAGAGGGCGCAGTTATAATTGAGAAGATTTTATCAAGCGATGTAAATGTTGGATTTAATGCATTAAAAGAAGAATATGTTAATATGATTGAAGCGGGTATAGTTGACCCGACAAAAGTTACACGTTCTGCTCTTATGAATGCTGCATCAGTTGCATCAATGGTTCTTACAACTGAAAGTTTAGTTGCAGATATCCCTCAACCTGAAGCACCTGCACCTCAGATGCCGGGCGGCGGAATGGGAATGTATTAAGATTTCAACTTTGTTGAAATCAGCGATATAAATTCCTGACGAAATTTGTGAGATACCTTGCGGTGCGATATACCCTGACGGATGCGATATATTTTTGAATATCCTCGCCAAAGGCGAGATATATCAAAAATGAAAAAAGGAATTTGTATCATATCGTAACTAAATGAAATGCAGTTATATCGCATTTGTGCAAACAAATATATCGCGCGAACAAAGTGAGTATATCGCCAAAAATACAATTTTAGTAGTATTATTTTATTTAAAAACCACCAAAATAGGATCAGTTCCTATTTTAGTGGTTTTTTAATACACAAAAAATATTCATGATTAGGGACAGTCTCTTTTTGGTGCAAATTTTTTCTTTGAATTTATCAAAAGGCTTATTTCAATTTGTTTTTAACGGCTTCGCAACCTTTTAATATATCACGGTATGTGGTTTCAAAATCGCCTGTGTACCAAGGGTCTTTGACATCTTTTTTCATTCCTGCCCAGTCCATTAAAAGAGATATTTTGTTTTTAGTATCTTCTCCTATAACATACCTTATATTTCTTAAATTGTTATTATCCATACAAATTATATAGTCAAAATAATTATAGTCTTCTGTTGTTATTTGTTTTGCAGTTTTCCCCTCGCACGAAATCCCGTATTCTTTAAGTTTCCTTTTAGCAGGCGGATAAACAGGATTGCCTATTTCTTCTCTGCTCGTTGCTCTTGACTCAATATGAAATTCTTTACAGTCATCTTTTACAAGGTCTTTTAAAATAAATTCTGCCATTGGACTTCTGCATATATTTCCGTGGCATACAAATAATATTTTTATCATTTTGTTTAAACCTCCCTTAAAGCCTTTGTTTATGGGCTTTCTCGATGTTTTTACATTTTGAAGTGGCAAACACAGTATAAATGTTTTTCTATGTTTTGACACGAATTACCACTTATCTTTATGGTCAATCTCTGTAATTTCTTCTGTAAATTGACCTCATTCTTGCGAATTTACAGGACGGCTTTTTCAACGGCTTTTACATCATTCTTTACGCACTCCAAGTCAACAGTTGTATAGGTATTAAGCGTAACCCCTATATCAGAATGCCCCATCAGATACTGTAAATGTTTTGGATTCATACCTGCGGAGGCATTATGTGAGCAATATGTGTGTCTGCATATATGCGGTGTAACCTTTGGCATTTGAATTCTGTAAATTTTATTATACTTTTCTACAATGTGCTGAAAATACTTTTCCCAATGCATAGCAACCATTGGCTTATTATTCTTATCAAAATACAGAAAACCAATCTTGCCATCTACCATCGGCTCTGTTTTTAATTTTTTGCGGTTTTCAATAATGCGTTTAAAGCATTCACACACCTCATCTTGCAATGGTAAAACTCGTTTACCTGAATCAGTTTTGGTTGTTTCGATTACATACTTCATTTGACTTGTCCGCACTAATTGATGGTCTATATTTAAAGTCTTTGCTTTCAAATCAATATCATTCAATGTAATTCCACAAAATTCAGATATACGCACTCCGGTAAAGAACAGTATATAAATACCATCATAGTATTTACTGAAGTGTTTATCGTTCTTTACAAACTCCAAAAACTTTCTTTTTTGCTCATGCGTTATAGCTTCTCTCGTAACACTGTCATTGACAATAACAGATACTAACTGAAACTCAAAAGGATTTTTCCTTATCAAATCATCATCAACTGCTACTTGAAAAGCAGGTCTTAATACACCTCGTATAGTGTGTATAGAACTGTAACTTCTGCCGTCTTCATTCTGCAATTTAATTAACCACTCTTTAGCATCTGATAACTTTACCTTGTCAATTCTCTTGCTGCCAAAATCATCTTTTTCAAGAATGTTAATTACAGTTTTATACCCGGTTCTCGTTGATTCTTTTACTCCCGTCTTTTGAAGTGTATATTTTTTAACCAACTCAGCTACGGTAAGTTGACCGCCGTATGGAACAATGCCGTCATCTATGTTTCTTTGTATTTCTCGCTCCTTTTCTCTAAGCGATAAACATTTGCGTTTTCCTTTAGGTAAAGGGTCTGTTGCTTCTAACTTCCAACTGTAAACACATTTCGGCTTTCCGTTTAAACCTACATAGTCATATTGATATAAGCCGTCTTTGCGTTGACATTCACCGTTACGAAGTATGCGTCCTTTGCTGTCACGCCTTTTTTCGCTCATTGTTGTTTGCTCCTTTCATAAAAGAAGCCATAGTGCGATATTTATTATACCACAACTATGGCTAAATTTCTACTATTTATAAAAAATTATCCCAATCTTGTTTAAATTTCTATTAAATTGCCGTAGATTGGTCTAAAAAACTTTCAAATTTTTTGCGATTTATCATAGTCCTGTTGCCGTTCTGTACAACAAATTTATAGTCAGATTCCATATAGTCATTTGCTATACGGTGCATCTTGTTTTCACCGATATTGAAGTAATCGGATGCCTCCTTTACGGTAAGTAAGAAACGTTCCCAAACAGGAACTTGCGTTGTGCTTGTGCTATTATTCAAATAAACATTTCTCCTTTTCATCATATATTAAAAGAGGCACTACCCGTTAGGGTAGCACCTCATAAGCATTATTATTTTACAACCTTTAAATTAGGAGCGTTCTCATCTGAGACGTTGTCTGTGTCTGCGGTATCATCTGCCGTTTCATTAACATCTTCTGCGGTGTTATCATTTTTGTGCAATTCTATAATTGCTTTAGCGATTTCGGGAGTATTTATCTTCTCCATAACCGGGATAATATTAGCCAACTTGTTCACTAATTCCATATCAATATCGCCCTTATCGGCAAAGGAATTAACAGAGTTTGTAAGTGCTGACAATAATTCACTTAATGCATCCGGCTTAATTACAAGCTCTCTTATAGCCTGAAGCAAGTCAGCAACTTCATCTCTAAAGTCAGAGAAATGAGCCTTTCTAAATTCAACGGCTTCTTCGCAAGCGGTCAGCATTTCGTTATAAACCTCTTCACTCATTGCTTTTGTAACAATGTCAAGAACATTCTTTTTATTATCTACAAGAAACTTATCAATCATATTAAGGCTAAAATCTTCGGGATTCTTGAACAACTCAATATCCGTAAAATACTTAACCAAACAATAATCAAAAAGCGGTTTTTTCAGCACCGAAGCATACCCAATATCCCCAGACACAACCATACCTGCGTGTTCCATTATAAAGTTTACTTTTTGGCTCAATGAGATTTCATTCACATAGTTGAATTCAACTGTCTTGCCGTCTAAATTTGTGTATGTACCTGTGTTTTTCATTACTTCTTTTCCTCCATAGCTTTCTTAATTAATTTTGACATCTGAATGTCGCTCTTTTTCTTATTTTCGTCCAAATTGATAGTATGGGCATTCTCTTTGATTTTCTGCTCATATCTCTTTTGGCTCTCTAAATCTTCTTCCGCTTTAATCTCTGCAATACGTTCATTTGCATAAAAGACAAACGTTTTCTTTTTGTGTCGATCTACACAAGTTCTCATAAGCATATAGCCATAACCTTCAGATACGGCACGTTTTACAACCCTTAAATTTCTTGTCACGATAATATTAGGCTTTGTTTCTGCGCTGAGGATATCTTTATCAAATGCTTCCCATATATTATCATCTGCCGTTCTGTCGCACTTCATATTATGACGTACCATAAAATCACTTACGATGCTCATAACATTTTCAGTTGCGTTAAAACAGTAGGTAGGATATGGCTTAGACTTTACAGCCTTGAGATTTTTAAGTTGATTTCCTTCAACCAACTTTTTAAAAAGTATAGTTGATTCAAATGTTATTATTTTTACGTCTGTGTTCTGCTGTTCCACTAATGTTCCTCCTTGTAAAATTTTCTTTTGTCAGAATGTCTGATTTAGTAATCCTTATATATTCCAATAATACCACCTGAAAATTATGTTTTCATAATTTTAAAATAAAAAGGTTTATTAGAAAAATCTATGTTCAAATGTAGTTC
>JAZOMN010000195.1:0-3715 GCA_045654005.1 Clostridia bacterium | reverse complement strand
GGATGATATTTATTTGATGTTACTATAGCACAATCCATTTGCGGAATAATAATATGTTCTAATTTTGTAGATGGTCCTACTGGGCAATAAAAACTTTCAATTTCAAATTCTTTAATTTCTAAATTCAATTTTATTTTTTCTAAAACTTTATATGTTAAATCACCAATGTTGGAATTTAAAATATATATTTTTTTACATTTTAAGGTTCTGTCTAAAAAGTTCTTAAAACCATAAGGAGTTATTGCTGATAAAAATAATTTTGTTTCTTTGTAACCTTTACCTTTTTTTCCATCTGTAATATTATCAATTAAATATCTTATAAGAGAATAAAATTCATTATTGTTTAAAGAACTTTTATACATTTCTTCTAAATCTTCGTATAAAGGATCAGATGCTTTTAAATAACGATAGGCTTTTTTAAATGTCAAACTTATGCTGTCGGTAAGATTTATAATTTCATCTTTTTGTTTTTCGAGTAACTTTTCGTCAAAGAAATCAGCAAGATTAAGCATTTCATAAACTGCTCCCGGATAAACAGGGTCAATAATATGAGGGGATGTACCGTCAACAAGTAAAATTCCTTTTTCTAAAATAAACACCCCGTCAAGCGAATCAGGGTCGGAAGAACAATGATAATAATTTATATGATATTTTTTTTCTTCAAATATTTTTCCTGTTTCTTTCATTAAAGTTGATTTGCCGACACCGGGTCCACCTTTAATTGTATAAATTTTTTTAACTGAACTATTTTTTAATATTTCATTGTAATAGTTAAAAAAACCTTTTGTGGTATTTCCACCCGGGAAGTAATAATTATTTAATAAATTCATATTTTCACCTCATAATAAATTTATGCAAATATATAAAAAAGAATATATTAATTTTATTAAAATTATTTAAATTATCTATTTTTTTTTTGAAAAGTATGTGATATAATATTAATAGCATATTTAACGGAGGAAAAAATTGATGGGAATTATTGAAATAATAGTTGGATTATTGGGTGGTCTTTGTTTATTCCTTTACGGAATGAAAGCAATGGGCGATGGCCTTGAAAAAGTTGCAGGTTCAAGAATGCAAAAGATTATAGAATCTTTGACAGGTAATATTTTAAAGGGGGTTCTTATAGGTGCACTTGTAACAGCAATTATTCAGTCATCTTCTGCAACAACTGTTATGGTGGTTGGTTTTGTAAGTGCAGGTATTATGACCTTAAAGCAAGCATTAGGGGTTATAATGGGTGCAAATATTGGAACAACTGTTACTGCGATTATTTTAAGTATTAACGATTTAGATGGAGCTTCCGGTGTGTTATCACTGTTTAAACCAAGTTTCCTTATGTATGTACTTATTTTAATCGGTGTGTTTATGATATATACTATGAAGAAAGAATCCAGAAAAGATGTAGGTGGAATTTTCTTCGGATTAGGTATTTTGTTTTTAGGTATGGATATTATGTCTTCTTCAATGAAAGGCATTGATATGTCATATTTTGAAATGATGTTTGCTGCATTTTCAAAAAATCCGCTTTTAGGTGTCCTTGTTGGTATGCTTGTAACTGCGATAGTTCAGTCTTCTTCTGCATCTATGGGTATTTTACTTGCCTTATCTTCAACAGGAGCAGTTTTATTTGGCGGAGCAGTTCCTATTATTTTAGGTCAGAATATAGGTACTTGTATAACTGCAATTTTATCAAGTATCGGAGCAACAAAAAATGCGAAGAAAACTGCACTTATTCATTTGCTTTTTAATGTTATAGGCGCATTGTTATTCTTGTTTGCAATATATGGTATAAAATCAATTTATCCTTCATTGTTCCCATTCTGGAATTCAAGAATGACTAACTGGAACATTGCAATATTCCACTTAACATTTAATGTTACTAATACAATTATCCTGCTTCCGTTTAACAAAGTTTTAATAAATCTGGTTAATTTCATTATTAAAGATGATGTTGAAATCAGTGAAGAAGAACACATTTATAAAAAACTTGATGACAGATTTTTGTATTCTCCGTCAATTGCACTTAACCAGTGTAAAAGCGCAATGGTTGATATGTTTAAAATATCTCAGGCAAATTTTGAACTTGGAACATCAGCTGTATTAAATGGTGACGAAAAGGCAATAACTATAGTACAGGAAAAAGAAAAAATTATTGATAAACTTGAGGTTTTATCATCTCATTATCTTGTTAAAATTGCTGACAGAGATGTTACTGAATTAGAAAGTAAAACGACTTCTGCATATATGCATACAGTTATAGATATTGAAAGAATAGGGGACTATGCAGATAATCTTTGCGAATATGCAGCGGAACTTTTATCTAAAGGTGACAGTCTATCTGATAGTGCTAAAAAAGAATTGGCATCAATGTTTGAAGCAACAAAAGAAATAATTGCATTGACTATTAAAACTTTTGAAGAAAATAATAAAGACGGATTAAGACAAATTCAACCTTATGAAGAAGTAATTGACTTGTTTACTGAAAACCTCAAATCAAAACATATTGAGAGATTATCTTTAAAACAATGTTCTGCAGAAATCGGAATAGTATTTGTTGAAATATTAAATTGTATAGAAAGAATAGCAGACCATTGTAATAATATTGCAGTATGTGTTTGTCAGCTTAATATCAAAGATAAAGATTTTGACTTTCATAAATACGCTAAACAACTTAAAAGCGGAGAAGACGCAGATTATAAAGAATATTTTGAAACATTTAAGGAAAAATATTACAATCCGATTATATAAGGAGGTTCTTTATGGCAGGTAAAAATATTATTGAATTAACAAAAGATAATTTTAATGAATATTTATCTAAAGATTTACCTATTCTTGTTGATTTCTGGGCTTCATGGTGCGGACCTTGCAGAATGCTTGGCCCTGTAATAGACGAAGTCGCAGAAGAATATGACGGTAAGATATTTGTCGGCAAAGTAAATGTTGATGAACAGCCGGATCTTGCAAGAGAATTTAAAATTATGACAATTCCAACTGTTTTTATTTTAAAAGGCGGGGAAATTGTTGATAAATTAAACGGGGCAGTTTCTTTAGAGCAGATGGAAGATTTTATTGAAAACAATTTATAAAACGGAGATTTAAAATGGCAATTAAAAGTATTTCCAAAAATAAAAAAGCATGGCATGAATATTTTATATTAGAAGAATATGAAACAGGGATTGAACTTGTAGGCACTGAAGTAAAGTCTATAAGAAAAGGTTCCGTTAATTTAAAAGACTCATACGTTGATGTGAAAAACGGAGAAGCCTTTATTATTGGTATGCATGTTAGCCCTTATGAAAATGGAAATATTTTTAACAGAGATCCTCTTCGTGTGAGAAAATTATTGCTTCATAAAAAAGAAATTTTTAAACTTATGGGTAAATTAACAGAGGACGGTTTAACCATCGTTCCTCTTGAAATTTATCTTAAGGATAAATGGGTTAAATTAAAAATTGCACTTGCTAAAGGTAAAAAACTTTATGATAAAAGAGATCCAGATGCCGAAAGAAGTGCTAAACGAAATATTGAAAGAACATTAAAATCATACCAGAATTAAAACTTCTTAAAAACTTATATGGGGATGTATCGGTTTCGACGGGGGTTTTGAAGTATGGGTAGCGAGTAGTTTTGAGCAAAACTTAAAAAGCTTAAATTTTTAAATATAAAAGCTAATAACGAATTAGTTGCTGCCTAATTAAGGCAGTCGTCTTAC
>JAZOMN010000194.1:0-3561 GCA_045654005.1 Clostridia bacterium | reverse complement strand
TCGTCATAATACTTAGAAAGTTTTTCTTTTGCTAAAGAATCTTCGCAGTTTAAATCAAATACTTTTCTTACTAGTGAATAGCCGTTTGAATGAACACCGCTTGAAGCAACACCGATTAAAGTATCTCCTTCTTTAATGCTTTTGCCGTCAATAATATTTTCTTTATCAACAATACCTACGCAAAAACCTGCAAGGTCATATTCTTCCACATCATAAAAACCAGGCATTTCTGCAGTTTCTCCACCTATCAATGCACAACCTGAAAGCACACATCCGTCTGCAACACCTGAAACTATATCAGCAATTTTTTCAGGAACATTTTTTCCTACAGCAAGATAGTCAAGGAAAAATAAAGGTTTAGCACCTGAACATGCAATATCATTTGCACACATAGCAACACAGTCCTGACCGATTGTGTTATGTTTATCTGTTAAGAAAGCAATTTTAAGTTTAGTTCCGACACCGTCAGTCCCTGAAACCAAAACAGGATTTTTATAACCTGTTCCAATTTCAAAAAGGCCTCCGAAACCGCCAAGGTCAGTCATAACCCCATCGATAAAAGTTTTCTTAACGTGTTTTTTCATAAGGTTAACCGCTTCGTAACCGGCTGTTACATCAACACCGGCATCTTTGTACGCATTACTCATAATATATCTCCTTTAATTCTATTTTTCTATATGCAATTTTTTAATATAATGAACGTCTTTGAAATCTGATTTTTTCGATACTTCGCTTATATCAAGAGGATAGTTCCCGTTAAAACAAGCAGTACAGAAATCACATTTTGAACCAATCGGGGTTTTCAAAAGATTCTCTAAACTCAAATAATCCAAAGAATCAGAACCTATAAGTTCATTTATTTGTTCACAAGTTCTTCCAACTGCAACAAGCACATCCTGAGAACCAACATCCGTTCCGAAATAACAAGGATATAAGAACATTGGCGAACTTATTCTCATGTGAACTTCTTTTGCTCCCGCTTCTCTTAAAAGTTCAACAACTCTTTTAGAGGTTGTCCCTCTTACAATGGAGTCATCAATTAAAATAACTCTTTTTCCTGAAACAACTTCTTTTATAGCATTAAGTTTAATTCTTACAGCATTTTCTCTCATCGCCTGAGTAGGCTGAATAAATGTTCTTGCAATATATCTGTTCTTCATAAGACCTACTTCGTAAGGAATTCCTGATTCCTGAGAATAACCGATTGCAGCAGATATACCTGAATCAGGAGCAGCAATAACAACATCTGCTTCAACAGGTTTTTGCCTTGCAAGGTATTTACCCGCTTCTTTTCTTGCAGCATATACACTCGCACCGTCAATAATACTGTCAGGTCTTGCAAAATAAACATGTTCAAATATACAAAGGCTTGTATTACATTTTTTTTCAGGGTTTATAGACTGAACCCCGTCTTTTGTAATAACTACTATTTCGCCCGGCTCAACATCTCTTATAAACTCTGCATTAATCGCATCAAAAGCAACTGATTCAGATGCTACAACATAAGAATTACCCATTTTACCAAGACATAAAGGTTTCATGCCGTGAGGGTCACGAACTGCAATAAGTTTTGACGGAGACATTACAACAAAAGCATACGCTCCGTTAATTTTTGGTAACATATTTTTAATTGCATCTTCAACTGAATGTGTAAACAATCTTTCTTTGGCGATAAGATATGTTATAATTTCAGTGTCGGTAGTACTTTGGAAAAGTGCGCCTGACTGTTCAAGTTCTTCTCTTAAAGAACGGGCGTTAACCAATGTTCCGTTATGAGCAACTGTTAAAGTACCCTTAACATATTTTGTAACAAGAGGTTGCGCATTTTCTCTTGAATTACTCGCAGCAGTTGCAGCTCTTACATGCCCCACTGCAATCTGACCTGACAGATGGTTTAAAATAACATCATCAAAAACTTCGGGAACAGTTCCTACATTTTTGTGATAAACAATAGTACCATTATCATTTACCGCAATACCACAACTGTCCTGCCCTCTGTGTTGAAGAGCAAAAAGAGCAAAATTTGTTATTCTGGCAACATCCAGGTCTTTTTCGCCTGAATATATACCAAAAACTCCACACTCTTCTTTTGGTTTATTAAATTCATTAACATCAAAAGTATTCATTCGTTTTATCCCTTCATAATTAGCATTCTGCTTTATTAACATTCTGCTTTGATTTTTTCTTGTAATCTTTCATTTTTTAAAATAACTTCATTTTTCATATCTTCTTTAAATTTTCGTAAATTTTCTTTAAGATATGGATATTTTAAAGAAAGAATCTGAACTGCAAGTATTGCCGCATTTTTCGAATTATCAATACCAACTGTAGCAACAGGAATTCCTGACGGCATCTGAACTATACTATAAAGAGCGTCCATACCGTCTAAAACTTTACCCTTAACAGGAATACCTATAACAGGAACGGTTGTAAAAGCGGCAAGAACTCCGGGAAGATGCGCTGCCATACCCGCAGCAGCAAGAATAACTTCAATACCGTTATCTTCCGCGTTCTTTGCAAAGTCTTTCGCTAAATCAGGAGTTCTGTGAGCGCTCATTACATTACACTCAACTAAAACATCGTTTTCTTTCAAAAAAGAAATTGCAGGTTTTAATACTTCATAATCAGAATCACTGCCCATTATAAGAGCAACTTTTGGATTTTTGTTCATAATTCTTTCCTCTCTCATATTTTTAAAAATATTTATGGCATTATATATCATAATATATAGTAACATAAAAAAGATAAAATTTCAATAGATTTAAAAAAAGAAAAATAAATAAAAATTAACAAAAAAACTGCCACAGTTGTAGCAGTTTAAATATATTACGCATTTTTCTTAGCAGTTTTTATCGACGCTATCAACAAAATTCTAATAGTAGAACAAATTTTATCTATAGACTTGTATTTGATTTCATCAATATAATTAGTTTTGTAAAGCATTTCAAGCCATTTACCGGTTTCACTTGCTTCTTTTAGAGCAATTTCTAATTTTGCTATAAAATCTGCCCGACTATGACCATATTTACTTTCAGCAATATTAGCACATACGCTTGTAGCACTTCTTCCAATTTGGTTCGATATGATATTTTCCTTTTTACCTCGCAATTCCTTAACTAAATTTAAGACTTCAACGGACAATTCCATTGATAAATTACGGAGTTTATCTTCTTTCATCTTCATCCACCTCTTTGCAGATTATATCATACTTTTGCACGCAGTGCAACATCGTTATTGCGAAGCAATACATCATTTGCCATCGGCAACATCATTTATCGAAGATAACATCGTTTTGTGTCTGCTTTTACAAAATGATGTTCAAGACTTACCTGAAATGATGTTTGAAACTTTGTTCCAAAATGATGTTGTGCCCTGCGGACACAAACACAAAAAAAGAACACCTTATAAGGTGTTCTTTTTTTGGTGCCGGAAACCGGAATCGAACCGGTACGGGAGTCACCTCCCACAGGATTTTAAGTCCTGGGCGTCTGGCAGTTCCGCCACTCCGGCAAAATGTTAGGCACTCGGGAGTCAAACTCCATATGCCTTAAATTTGTTAAA
>JAZOMN010000193.1:0-4741 GCA_045654005.1 Clostridia bacterium | reverse complement strand
CTATATTTTGGAGAACCTTGTTACTCACAAGTTCGTAATAAATCGCATAATGCGATTTATAGAATTTAAATATTTGCACTTTGAACGAATTTAACCTCTCGATGTATTTAATACACCTTCGGATTAAATTCGTCCAATCTGAACAATTTTTCCTATTCCCTACAGGAAGAACTAAAGAAGGACTTAATATGAAAAAGACATTTGCAACTGTTATGCCCGATAAAATCGGTTCTTTCTTAAAAGCAGATAAATGCATAACAAATCTTGGGCTTAATATAACCAGGGTAAGTTATAATAAGTCTTTGGATGCTCATATGCTTTTTATAGAGGTTTGCGGCAAAGAAGATAAACTTCTGATTTTAGAAAAAGAACTTACCGATTTGGGATATATAAAAGGGAATCTTAATACTAAAAATATTATTTTAATGGAATTTCGCCTCGAGGATAAGCCCGGGGCGTTACTTCCCATATTAGAACTTATAGACAATTATAAATTCAATATATCGTATATAAGTTCTAAAGAAAATCAGAGTGGTTTTCAGGATTTTAAAATGGGGCTTTTAATTGAAAACGAAGAAGAAGTTTATGATTTTGTAAATCGTGCAGTTAAACTGTGTCCCGTTAGAATTTTAGATTATAACAGCAGTGAAAAAAATCTTGATAACACAGTGTTTTATATTTCTTTTGCAAATGAAATTTCAAAAAAAATGTGTTTATCAGAAGAGCAAAAAGCAGAACTTATGGTAAATTCAAATCTTATTATGCAAAACTTAGATGAGAAAAATTTACCACCATATAAAACTTTTGATTATATAGGAAAATTCAGCGATTGTCTTTTAAAATATAAAGGCGAATTTTATAATCCTCGTATAACAGAAATTCAACTATCAGATAATGAATATCTTTTAATTGTTGAACCACCGTGTGGAAGTAATATATGTGTATTTGTAAGTGAAGATACACTTATTTTCGTTGATTCGGGATTTAGTTTATATAAAGAAGAACTTTTAAAAATATTAAGAGAAAGAATAAAAGATTTTGATTTAAAAAATAAGCAGTTGCTTCTTACTCATTCTGATGTTGACCATATCGGTTTTCTTGACTATTTTGATAAAGTATGGTTAAGTAAAAATTCAAAAGAAAATCTTTATAATGTTTATATGGGCAAAAAAGGTTTCAGAGAACAGAATTCAAATCACGCCCCTTATGTTAAAATCAGCAAGATTTTATCAGGCTATAAACCTACAGACTGTAGCAATTTCTGCGTTATAGGGGAGAAAAATGATTCCGAACTTCTTAGTTATATAGGTAGCGTAAAGGTAGCCAACTTTACATTCGAAACTTATGAGGGCAAAGGCGGTCATATAAAGGGAGAAACAGTTTTTGTTGAGAGAAATTTAAAAATTGTTTTTTCGGGAGACTTATTTATAAATATTGACGGATGCATTAAAGAACAAAAAGAATTTAATAAAATAGCACCATATCTTATTACCTCGGTTGATTGCGACCCCGAACTTGCAAAGATGATAAGAAAAAGAATAAAACCACTTTTGGAGAAAGGCGAGTGGACTGTTATAGGAGGGCATGGTGCTCCTTGTAAGTGGGATGTATGCGGTCTGTGACCGCAATGAATTGCCTGACGGCATGAATTGAAATCTTGAGATTTCATGAATTGAGCCTTAAGGCTCATGAATTGCACCTTCGGTGCATTTGTAGGCAATCCAATTCATGGAGCGAAGCGAGAATTCATGATGGAACATCAATTCATTAAAATCAAGTGCATCTAAAATGTACACTGATTCTAAAAATAACAAACAAGTAAGATGCTGATTAAAAATAATTTTTCAAACAAATCATATTTAAAAGTATGATTTGTTTTTTTATGAAAATATTGATAAAAGGAAATGAATAAGTTATAATAGTCTTAAAATTATGAGTGAACTTTTTTACATATATTTTGTCTAACAAATAACGGGGGTTTGGCTATGAAAAGAACACTAATAAGGATACTGTTGATTTTAGGATATTGTATTCCTTTTGTGTTTTTAGCAATGAATGAAGATGCAACAAGCGGAACATTATGGTTTTATCTTGTTATGATAATTGGTTTTGGTGCATTGTGCTATGTAAGTGCAAAATCAAAAAACACTTGGATAGTAGTAGTTGGAAACATATTAAGTTTTGCATCATCGTGTATATTTACATATTATTTCAGAACTGAAAAATGGGGATGGTACTTTAAACCATTTACACCATATCAATCTATTATTTTTGAAACGATATTTGCATTCGTTATTCAGAGTATAATTGCAATATATCTTATCAAAAAGCATAAGGAGGATTAATTTATGAGAAAATATATAGGATATATCCCTGCGGTATTATTTACCTTGTTTTATTTGTTTTTGGGATTAACGGGAGCAAGTCTTACAATGTCAATGATTTTATTTTGGCTTGTATGTTTTTGGATTTCTGCCTTTTTGTTACACAAAGGATTGTTTTGGGGCGGTGTGTTTGGATTTGTTCCGGCAATAAATATGATTATTATGGGCGGAGAATACAGAGGGCAAGTTATAAATATTGAGATACCATTAGGTATTATATTACTACTTTTTTATATAGTTTTTGGAATATATGTTTTTAAAAAAAGACACAATGTGGATACATATAAGATAGAAACTAAAGAGGTAGCTATTTTGGCGGTTAAGTTTATACTTACAATATTTGTACTGCTAATAAGTTCTTATGTTGCGGTTCTTTCGGCATTGGTACTTACATCTGAGGGCATACATTCAGTTATATCAGGGATTGGCATATTTGTTGTTCCGTCTTTATTCCTGCCTTTGATATGGCTAAAGAAAAGAAAGCAATTCTTACTTATATGGCTGATACCTGCGGTTATTTACTTTATCGCTTTAGGTATTAACTACGGAATGGTTCAGTACGATAAAAGCATTACCATAAACACATCACCGAACATCAATGTTCACGAATACTTCCCGTTTAAGGAAGATTCTAAAATAGTAAAATATGACAGTAACACATTAAAGTTCACAGATGACTTACCGATAATTGACGGTGCTGCGGCTTTGTTTCCGGTTTACTCTGCATTTGTAAATGCGACATATCCTGATACAACGGAACTTCGTTATGACGGACCTTTTCAGTATAATAACACACCTGATGGATACAAACTTTTAGCAGAAAAACAAACAGACATCTTTATCGGTGTATATCCGTCAGACGAACAGAAAGCATACGCAGAAGAATGTAACACAACTTTGGAATACACACCTATCGGATCTGAAGGTTTTGTATTCTTTGTTCACAAGGACAATCCTATTGACAATCTCACAACAGAACAGATTCAGGGCATTTATTCAGGCGAGATTACTAATTGGAAACAAGTAGGCGGTAAAAGCGAAAAGATTGAAGCTTTCCAAAGAAATGAAGGTAGCGGAAGTCAAAGTATGCTAAAAAGATTTATGGGAGATAAACCCATAATGGAAGCTCCAACAGAACTTAAAAACGATTTAATGGCAGGAATTATTGAGAGAGTGTCGAACTATAAGAATAAGACTAATTCAATCGGTTTCTCATTCAGATACTATGTTGAGGGCATCATAAAGAACCCTGATATTAAAATGATTTCTATTGACGGTGTTGCACCTACTGCTGAAAACATCAAGAACGGCAAATATCCGGTAGTTACTCCTATATATGCAGTAACATACAAAGAAGAAACAAACGAAAATGTTGGCAAACTGCTTGATTGGATTTTATCTGACGAAGGACAGTATATCATCGAGGAAACCGGATATGTAGGAATAATATCAGACTTTGCAGAGTAAAGAGGAAAATCAATGAAGAAAATCACTTTAATTTTACTAATAATAACTCTGTTTATTATTACAGGATGCAAAGATAACAAAAAGGACTTATACCTTCCCGAAGCAAAGAATGATAAGATTTATACCACTATCGGCAGTGAAGATGAAACACATCAAGGCGAAGGTTATTCTATTACAGTTCCTTCTAAAAACTATCGTTATGAACAGGACTATGATGACGGTGTTTTAGAAGAAAAATGGGAATATACGAAAAAAGATGATGTTGAAATCAAGGTAACAACATATAAAAACTCTGACGAAATAACAGCAAGAGGAAGATTTTTAAGAGATAATGATGACTATATTTTCGAGGATATGACAGGATTCTCACTTTGCGGACAAGAACTTGATGGAGATACATTATGGTTTAACATTCATATATCAGGTGAAACAGTTTATATCGTATCTTGGGAATTTCCCAAAAACACAAGCGAAGATTTACAAAAAGAATTATCCGATATAGCAGGAACATTTACTCTTGCAAAGTAAGGAGGAAATTTAACTATGGAAAATATTCTTGGCAATGCAGTTAATTTTATCTTTTTTATAATCGGATTAGTTATAGCAATCGGGATTATCATTAAAATAATAGCAGACTACTTTTCAAAAGAAAAATGTATCAAAGCAACAGTTCTTGACAAGCAAAACTATGATAAGAGAATATATAGAAAAAATCAAGCACCACTTACACAAAAAGAATATGTTATAACTTTTCTTTGTGGGAATAAAAAGAAATATTTTAATGTTTCAGAATTATCGTTTGATAATTATAAAGTAAATCAAAAAGGGACGCTAAAGTACAAAGGGAATCGAATTGTTGATTTTAAGTAGTGAAGTAAGCCTTGATTTTT
>JAZOMN010000192.1:0-7846 GCA_045654005.1 Clostridia bacterium | reverse complement strand
CGTTTTCATATTTAACCGTAACATTTTCTTTTACTGAGAGAGCAGGGAACATTATAAAGAATAAATTTTTTCCTTTCCCTGAGCCTAAAAGGATTTTTACAGAGTCGTAAGAGCCGTAAGGAAGATTTATATTTTTAAAATTTCCTTTTTTATAATTTTCTTTAGTTATTTCGATTTCACAGGTATAGCCGATTTTCTTTTTATTAAGAAAGTCGTCTATACTTTTTTTAATATTATCTTTATTATCTTTTATAAATTTTAAAGTTTCTTCTTTTGTGTTAAAACTTGTAAATTCATTTTCGTATTTTGAAAGAAGAAAATTTCTTACCGACTCTTTTGTCAGTTGGTCAAAAGGAGAATTGCTGTTTGCTAAGATATGAAGCCTTACATATTTATCACAAAGAGCATCGTTTTTTCCTGCATAGACACCTGTTGTTATGTAAGTTAGGAGTAAAAATATAAGTAAAAATTTTTTCATAAAAAAACCACCTTATCGTTAAAATATTTGAAAATATCTTAATAAGATGGTTGACAAAATTTAAACTAAATATACCTGTTTTGTAATTTTTTCAAATTCCTCTTTGCATAAAAGAGCTTTATTTAAATTATCGAATATTCCGAATACAGAGTTTCCACTTCCGCTCATAAGGGTTCCTAAAGCACCTTTTTTTATAAAAATTTCTTTGTATTTTAAAATTTCTGAAGATTCTTTTATGGAATAATCTTCTAAAACATTATACATTCTTTTGGATAAACCGTTTAAATCGCCCTCTTCTAAGGCTTTTATCATTCCCAGAGTATCAGGATGATAGTTTATTTCGTTTAAGTTTACCGCCTGAAATATCGCTTTTGTAGATAAACCCTTGTTCTGAGGTTTTGCAATAACTATGTGACATTTTGGAAGAGGAGAAAGAGGAGTAAGTATTTCGCCTATTCCCTCTGCAAGACAAGTTCCGCCCATTATACAAAAAGGCACGTCTGCACCAATTTTTTCGCCAAGAATAAGCAGTTCTTCTTTTGTTAAAGGGTTATTATGATAATTGTTTAAAAAGATAAGTTCCTCTGCCGCATCGGCACTTCCGCCGCCTAAACCTGCACATACCGGAATGTTTTTTTCTAAACTGATATTAAATCCCTGAGGTTTAATTTTAGTATGATTGTAAAATTCTTTGTATGTTTTATATAAAATATTTTTATCATCACAGGGCAAATAGGAAAGGTTGGTTTTAATTAAAAGTTCAGTTGAATTATTTTCAACAATTGTTATTTTATCTTTTAAATCAACCCGATGCATAATCATTTTAAGATTATGATAGCCGTTTTCTCTTTTTGAAACTATATCCAAAGATAAATTTATTTTCGCTTTTGGAAAAATTACAAATTCAGCCATTTTACCTCTCCTTTTAATATTTGAATCTTTTTAGAAGAAAAATTCGGGGTTTGAAAAAAGTTCGGAAATGAAAAGCCCGACAGCGCCTTTGTACTGGCTTTTAGTACCCATATCTGAAAATAAAACATTAACACTTTCTCTCATATTGGAAAGACTTCGCATATTTACTTCATTTAATATTATATCCTTAATGTATTCAGGAACGCAGGAAATATAACCGTTTATGATTATTTGCGAAGGATTAAAAATATTTATTATATTTGCTATTCCTATGCCGATATAAGAGGCTTGTTTTTCTATCAGTTTTAAAATATCGTAATTATTCTCGTATATTTTTTTAATAATGTCATTCACAGTAATTTTTCCTTTGAAATAAGATTTTAAATTACTGCTTTTAATTTCTTTAATAAGTGCTTCTCCCGATGCTAAAGCCTGAAAACAACCGTGATTACCGCAACTGCATAAAGGTCCGTTAATATCTATCGTTATATGCCCAAGTTCGCAGGCGTAGTTGGAAATACCTCTGTAAATTATTCCGTCATTAACAAGTGATGCACCTATACCGAAACCTGTATAAAGAAGAATAAAATTACTGCATTCTCTTCCTTTACCAAACATTTCTTCGCCTTTTGCAAGTGCTTTAACGTCATTATTAATAAAAACAGGAATATCTAGTTCTTTTTTTAACTCGTTTTTTATATTAACATTTTTCCAGCCGAAACTTGAAGACATAACGACAATACCGTTCTTTTCGTCAATAAGACCTTCCATAGAAACGCCCATACCGAGAATTTTATTACGGGAAAGAGTTGTCAGTTCTTTTACACTTTTTACTATGATATTTATAATATCTTTTATCTTGGTATCTTCTTTTAAATCTACTTTTATATCTTTTATAAGATTAGAATTTAAATCGGTAAGTGAGGTAGTGATTTCCTGCTTTGAAATTACAACACCGATAACATTATAATACGAATAATTAAATTCTAAAAGTATAGGTTTTCTTCCACCACTTGAAGCACCGTATTTTGTTTCGATTATAAGATTATATTTTAAAAGTTGTGATGTTATATTTGTAACTGTAGCAGCGGTCAAGCCGGTAAGTTTTGCAATTTCTGCTCGTGAAATACTGCCTTTTTCCTTAATAGTATTTAATATAACGGAGGTGTTAAGTTCTTTAATAAGAGAAAAACTTCCTATTTTCATTTATTATTCCTCCGTAGTTTCGGAACTTTCATTTGTATTTTCATTTATATATTCTATTGCCTTTTGAAGTTGAATATCATCTTCTTTTTCTAAAGTTAAAATGCTCTTTTCATATTCAAATAAAACTTCAACATCAGGCGATATACCAACCCCGTGAATTTTTGTGCCGTTTGGTGTTTCATATTCTGCTACTGATAAGACAATACTGCTTTTTGAGTCTAATTCGAACTGTTGGTTTATAAGACCTTTTCCAAAAGTTTTTTCGCCTATTAAAACTGCTTTGCCGTTATCTTTTAATGCGCCGGATAGTATTTCGGAAGCAGAAGCAGATGAAGAATTTGTAAGAAGAATGATAGGATATTTGATTTTTATATGCCCGTCTTTAGCCTTTTCTACTATATCCTTTTTAGTTCTGTAATTTTCTTTTACTATAACCTCATCATCAAGGAATAAATCTGCGATTTCAACTGCCGATACAACAGTACCTCCAGGATTATCTCTTAAATCTATTATAAGATTTGTGTTTTCATCTATCTGATACTGATTTAATTCTTCAATAAAATCGTCATAGGTATTAAGGTCAAACCTTGATATTCTTGCATAAATTATATTTTCTTCAAGTTGATTAGTTTCAACAGATTTATAGTTTATCTGAGATTTTGTAAGAGTAACCGAAAAGTTGGGGACACCGTCTCTTTTAATCTCAAGATCAACAGTTTCTCCTTCTTTACCCTTCATAAGACGGACTGCTTCATCAACATCTTCATACATAAATTCAGTTCCGTTTACTTTGGTTATAATATCATTTTTTATTATACCTGCTTCCTGGGCAGGGGAACCATCAAAAGGTGCGATAACCATAATTTCGCCCAAATCGTTCGGGGTAAGAGTTAAGCCGACACCGATATATTTGCCTTCTATGTTTTCTAAAAATTCATCCTGAGCGTTTTTGTCAAGATAGTAGGAATACGGGTCAGAAAGTCCGTACACCATAAAACTTTCAGCATATTCATATAATTTATCTCGGTCAAAATCTTTGTAGTAGTTTTCTTTGATTGTTTCTTCAATTTTATTCATTTTGCTGATAGTCATTCCCGAAACATTTCCAAACTGTTTAGTGTAGGAAATGGTAGCCATCTGATAGCCTAACGCAAAAATAACTATATAAAGAATAATATTAAATATTTTCCCAAAGATTTTTTTACTTGGTTTTATGCATTGAAGTTCTTCGTTTTTATTTAAATTATCCAATTTGCTGACTCCTTTGTTGCTAAAGATGTTTAATTAAAATAATTCATCGGGTTTACAGGGTTGCCGTTTATTATAACCTCAAAATGAAGATGAGGTCCTGTTGACCAGCCTGTATTACCTGATTTTGCTATAACCTGACCTTTTTTAACACTTTGACCTGCGCTTACTAAAAGTTGGCTGTTGTGAGCATAAAGGGTCACAATTCCGCCACCGTGGTTTATGGAAATATATTTTCCGTAAGCAGTATGATTACCGCTTATAACCACAACGCCGTCTGCCGCGGCAAGAACGCTATGCCCTGTATAGCAGGCGATATCAACACCTGTATGAAGTTTATACTGACCTGTAGTAGGGTGGACTCTGTAACCGAATTTAGAAGTAATGGTAGTTACCCCGGGTGCAGGCCATAAAAAATCACCGCCTACATAATTTTTAGGAACATTAGACCCTGACTGACTTCCTGCTTTTCTTGCAATTTCTGCTCTCAGGGCCGTTTCTTCGCGTTCAACACGGTCAAGTTCTTTTTTTAGTTCATCAATGTTTTTATCAAGTTCTTTAACATAAGCCTGTTTCTTGTCAGACTGGCTTTTTAAACTTGCATTTGCAGTTTTAAGTTCCTGTTGTTTTGCTTCTTCTGATGCAATTATTTCGTCAAGTTCTGCTTTTTTAACTGCTATACTTTCTTTGGTTTCTTTTAGTTCATTTAGAATTTTATCATCATTTTCCGAAATTTGCCTTAAAATCTCAAGATTATAAAAGAAGTCAAAAATTGATTCAGAAGACATAAGAATAGAAAAATAAGAGGTCGCCCCGTCTTCATATATAACGCGAAGCCTTTTCTTTAAAGTTTCAGATTGCTTTTCTTCATTTGCGACAGCTTCGGCAAGTTCTTTTAATAATATCGCTTTTTTATCGCCGAGTTCGTTTAAAGTTTCTGAAATTTTATCAAGTTCGCCTGTTAATTTCTTAATATTTTTATCAATTGTTTCTTTTTCTTTTTTTGCCTGATTTTGTTTTTCCTTTTCTTTGTTTATATTGCTTTGAATGTTGCTTTTTTCATTAAGTTTCTTATCAAGGTCACTCTGCGGAGCGCATAATGCCGTAAAGCAGATATTTAAAACAATAATAAACAAAGTTGTAAGAGTTAATAATTTGAATTTTTTCATAATATTATACCTTTAAGTGTTTCTTAATTGAAACAATACTTGCTATACAACCTAAAATAAGTCCTGTACCGATAAGAGTAAATGTGATAAGAGGCATAGCGATTTCTTTCGGTAGTGCGCCTACAAGTTCGCTGTAACTTCCAATGCTTGTTATAAAAGCGCCATACATATAACTTAGAGCAGCGCAGGATACAAGGGAAGATATAAGACCTATAAGAAGCCCTTCAATAATAAACGGCCATCTTATGTACCAGTCGGGTGCACCAACATATTTCATAATGTTGATTTGCTTTTTCCTTGAAAAGATTGACATATTTATAGTATTTGTCATAATAAGCATTGCAAGAAGTGCAAGAACTATAGTTATTATAATCGTACCAACCTGAACTTTACTTGTAATGTTAACAAAGGTTGACATTTCGTCTTCCATTCTGCTTATTTTTGCAATACCTTCAATATCTTCAAGTTTTTCCGCTACCGACTTTGCCTCGCTTAAATCAGATAAGGTTATTTTAAAGGAATTCCTCAGAATGTTACCATCGTCAATTCCTTCTAATATTTCAGTATCGCCCCAACGGCCTTTAAAATCTTCAAACGCATCTTCTTTGGAAACAAATTCAATACTTTCAACAAACTCAAGTTTTTGTATATCCATTCCGACTTCGTTGATTTCTTCTGTTTCTAATTTTTCGTCAAGATAAACTGCGAGTTTAAAATCCTTTTCTAATTTATCGGTGATTGAAAACACGTTTATTGCAAGAGCAGTTGTGACACCGAAAAGGAGAAGCCCTGCCGCAAGTATAACAATAGTGGCAAGTGACATTACCTTGTTTTTAATAATATTATTAAAAGCATCTTTGATAAAAAGACTAAACGAGTGCAACTTCATTATAAACACTCCTTTCGTCATCGGAAACAATCTTTCCTTTATCAAGAAGAATAACTCTTTTTTTCATTGAGTTAACAAGTTCTTTATCGTGGGTAACAACAACTACAGTAGTACCCCCGTGGTTTATATCAAGAAGCATCTGCATAATTTCTTTTGATATTTTAGGGTCTAAATTACCTGTAGGCTCGTCCGCAATGATAAGCCCCGGGTTATTAACAATTGCCCTTGCAACAGCAACTCTTTGCTGTTCTCCCCCTGATAACTGGTTAGGGTAGTTTGTGGCTTTGGAAGACAGACCAACCCTGCTTAATGCTTCGGGGACTCTTCTTCTTATCTGCCTGCTTGATGCTCCGACAATCTGTAGAGCAAAAGCAACATTTTCATAAACAGTTTTGTTTTCTAAAAGTCTGAAATCCTGAAAAACCATTCCTATAGTTCTTCTGAAATACGGAATTTCTTTTCTTGTAAGAGAGTTAACACGGGTTCCGCCTACTACAACCTCGCCCTCGGTAGGGTTAAGTTCTCCTATTAAAAGCCTTGTAAGAGTAGATTTCCCTGCACCTGAACTACCTACTATAAAAACAAATTCGCCTTTTGTGATTTCTAAAGAAACACCGTTTAATGCGTGAGTTTCTTTTTTATTTGTAATTTCATAAGTCTTTGTAACATTAGTAAGTTTAATCATATTATCTGCCTCCGACCTATAACTTAATCACGTTTGCAGATAAATATTTTTTTACCATCATCGCTATTTTAAATGTAATTGCATCTTCAAACTGTCTTAAATCAAGCCCTGTGTTCTTCTGGATTTTATCCAGTCTGTAAACAAGGGTGTTTCTGTGAATGAAAAGTTTTCTTGCAGTTTCAGATATATTAAGACTGTTTTCAAAGAATTTCTGGATAGTATTTATTGTGTCCTCGTCAAGTTCTTCAATGGAATCTTTTTTGAATACTTCGTCAAGGAATTTTGCACAAAGGGTGGTAGGCAGTTGATATATAAGTCTGCCTATCCCCAGATGCTCATAGTTTATAATATCTTTTTCAGTATCAAAAACCTTGCTCACTTCAATTGCAATTTTCGCTTCTTTGTAAGAAATCGCAATTTCTCTTACTGTATCAACAGGTGAACCAATACCGATTTTAGCAGTACATAATGCTTCAGAATTTATGGTGTTTTTAATTATCGTTGCTTCTTTATCAATGTCTTTATAAGAACATTTATCAGGCATTTCTTTAACTAAAACAATCGTTTCTTCGTCAATGCTTACAAGGAAATCAACATTTTTGGAAGGGTACATATTATATAAAATATCGTACACGGTTTCCCCATGTTCCGATGCAACTTTAATAATATATACGACTCTTTTGGTATCGGTTGATATTTTTAATTCTTTTGCTTTAACATATATATCGCTCGGCAAAATACTGTCTTGTAAAAGATGCTTTACAAATACCGATTTATCAAGTTTTTCATCCTGCATTTTTTTAAGATTTAAAAAAGCAATACTTAATATGCTAAGAAGTTTTAAAGAACTTTCGCTTGTATTTTCAAGATAAACAACAAATTCAAGTTTCCCTTTTATGTATATTGGCTGATATGCAGTATTTCTGTTTATCGAAATGTGTTCTTCTTTTCTTATTATGTCGTAAAGCCCGTCAATACATTTGCCGACCATACTTTCGTCAGAAGAAGCCAGAACATAAAATTCGTCATCTAAAATACCAAAAGGATAATCTATTATAGATTTGTATTGAGATACGATAGATTTAAATAAATTCTGAGTCATTTTTTTACCTTCCCTTTCTCTTAAGCAGATGCGTTAATATCTGAACCCGCCAAAACCTTTAAAATCCGGCTTTTTTGTCGTTGTCGATTTAGATATACCTCGTATTATCAAAATCTTCCGCCTAAAAAAATCTCGAATTTTAAAGGTTTATGGTTCC
>JAZOMN010000191.1:0-18095 GCA_045654005.1 Clostridia bacterium | reverse complement strand
CATTTATAACTTTTTCTTTATCAAGAAAGGTAAAAACCTTAAAGCCTGATTCTTTATAAAATTCAAATAACGATTCATTTGCAGGAATAAGATAAATAATATGGGCATCTTTTATATTCGCTTTAGCGTATTCTATAAGTTTTTTAGCATAACCTTTTTTCCTGTATTCATTAAGGGTTGCAATTCCGCAAAAATAAACGCCTTTATACACCTTGCCGTCTATATATAAATCAGTATACTCTGCATATAAGGTTGATACTATTTTATCGTTATCTTTAATAACAAAGGTATTACCCTCTTTAAATTTATAGGAAAAATAAAGGTCGATATAACTGTCATCGTCTTTAAAAATATCTTTCCACATTTTCTTTAAGTATAAAATATCGCTTTTCTTTGCCGTATCAAATACAACGCGCTCCATACATTTCGAGCATAAAACAAGGCTTATAAGAAAGTTTTGCTTTTCTTAACCCCTCGTCGCCCATATCTTCCTCTCTGTTTATATATTTAAAACTTAAAAGTTCATGGTTTGAAAATTCATAAAATATCGTCTGAAAAGCACCTTTAAAATCGGTATCAGCCTTTTCAAAATGAATAATTGCCATATCGGAATTAAATTTTTCACAAAGGGTAAAAGCAACCGTTTTCCCCTCAACTCTTATAGCCCCGCCAATCAAAGATAATTTATCCATATTTTTAAGAGCAAGCCTGCAAGCACAGGTCTCCGCCTTAAGAGCACCGTCAGCGCAATCCTTTTTTTCGCACCATATATCAAGAAGTTCCAAACATTCTTTGCTGATATTTTCGTCTATTTTCTCATAAGTGTATGAATACTCTTTTTTAAAACGGTTGACAAAATTCTTCTTCGAATGAAATTTTTTACCCGGCAAAGTTGCCATTTCATAAGCATCATAAATGTAATTATCACTGCTTGGTGTATGAAAAAACTCAAATTTATCAGGATATATTTTTTTTAATATATCAACCTGATTTTTATTTAAGTTTGATAAAAGCACATCCCCCTCTGAAAAAAGCGCGTCAAGAACTTTTTTTGTAACCTCGCAATTCGTTTCAGGCAAAAGGTAATAATCCTTTTTGTCCTTGAAACTTTCATATTTAATAACAATATCCCCGTCAACAAGTGCATATCTGAAATTAACCTGAGTCTGCCATGTAAAAAGGCTTACAAAACTTAAGTACCCTGAAACCTGAGGATATTTTTCATAATACTTATCAAAAATTTCTTTGTCATTAAGTTCTATTTTCTTAAAATTCATCGGCAATTTGTCTTATCTCCTCTTGAATATCTTCTATAGACCTGAGTTTCCCGTCTTTAACGCATAAAACAATCTTAAACCCATAATTTTCTGCAACAAATCTTGCATTCTCATAGGTTTTTTCAAGATAGTCCTTGTCCCTTTCGTGAATGTCCTTCTTCGCTTCCCCTGAAAATTTATTAAGCCTTTCTCTCATAAGTTCAGCGCTGATTTTAGGGGGAACATCAAGAAAAATTTTAACCGACGGCTTTGGAAGTCCATACAGTCCGTATTCAAAATCCGAAAGCCAGTCTATAAACTTCTCTTTGTCCTCTTTTTTTTCAAATTTTGATGCCTGGTGAATCATATTCGCAGTAACATATCTGTCCGCAATAATGGTAAAACCGTCTTCATAACACTTTTCCCATTTTGTTTTATATGATGCGAATCTATCCGCCGCAAAAAAAGTTGACGCGATATACGGATTGACATCATCTGCAGTTTCCCCGAATTGCCCCTCAAGATACATTTTAACTAAAGAGGAAGACGGACTTTCGTAATCGGGAAATTCAATCTTCATAACTTTATCGTTCTTTTCTTTTAAATATTCATATAAAAGTGCTGTCTGGGTTGCTTTTCCCGAAGCGTCAACACCTTCTATAACAATAAGTTTTCCCATTATTATTCCCCTTTATAAATTTTCATCATTTCCTGTTTCTTTCCGCAACTTTTTGCCCCCTCAGGACAAGGTCCGCTGACACATTTAGGTCCGCAGTCACAAAATACTGTAGGTGCAACTTCTTTAACAAGTCTTAACATCTCGTCTGCAAGTGCCTTGATTTCCCATTGCGCCCTTGTGCAACATCTGTGATTAAAGAAATTAAATAAACTTCTTGCATTAAATGTTGCAACAATCTTTGTTTCACAGGAATTAGGAAGAACAAATCTCGCATCTTCAATGGCAGTTTTTTCTGCCATCTGTTTTGCTTTCTTTTCGTCAACGCCCTCGCTTATCATACGGTCATAGTGTTCTTTAAAAAGAATTTCAGAAAGCAAATCATAAGTTTTCTGGTCATCTTCCATTGCCTTTATGTATATTTCTTTTGCTTCTTTATTGTTTTCAATATAAGGAGGGACAACATAAGAAAAAGACCCCTCTTTAACATATCTTTGAGATTTTACCGAATAAGAAGCAATTCTGTGCCTTGTAATCTGTGCAAGTAAACTTCTTGAAACTCCCTCAATACCAAAAGTAAAACTCATATGTTCAAAAGGGCTTTCGTGATTCATTGAAGAAAGCCTTCCTAAAAATGAAGCGGTATTCTCTTCGTCAAGGTTATCAAAAATATCCTCTATTCCTGACGGAGAATAGCATAGTTTTGCCGCCGCGGCAACCACTTTTTCACAATCCTTTGTGTAACTTAATAATTTAACGTTAAGCATTTTTTATTCGCCCTTTCTTCTTTTAATTGTTATTGTAGGGACAGATGCCCACATCTGTCCGTTTTCGCGTCGTCGAGGACGCCGACCCCTACATATTGGTTTTTTGTGATGTTCTTAATACCTCAATTGCAAATTTCGGAAGTGCCGTCATTCTTTTAAATCTTGACGGATTTTTTATGAGTCTGTAAAACCATTCAATATTTAATTTAATGAAAATATCAGGCGCTCTTTTTGCCTCTTTTGCAAATACATCAAGGCTTCCGCCTATTCCCATTAAAATTTTTGCGTTAAGTTTATCTTTATTTTCATAAATCCATTTTTCCTGCTTTGGTGCTCCTAAACATACGAATACAAAGTCAGGTCCGCATTTATTTATATTTTCAATTATTTTATCCGAACTGTCAAAATAGCCGTTCTCTAAACCGCATATATCAATATCGGGATAATCTTTTAATATTTCCTCTTTAGCTTTTTTAGCTATCCCCTCTTTTCCGCCGAATAAGAATAGTTTTAATTTTTTCTCATTCATAACGGGCAGAAGACTTTTTGCTAAATCAAACCCCGCCACTCTCTCATTAACAGGATTTTTAAGTATCTTAGAAGCGTAAACAACACCTATCCCATCAGCAGTATTAAGATCTGAACTGTTAAGAACTTTTTTAAATTCCTCATCGTCCTTTGCAAGATAAATTATTTCAGAATTAGGTGTAAAAACCGATGCAGGACTGCCTTTTTCAAGAAGTGAAACTACCTTTGATGCAGCACTTTTTAAATCTACTTTATCAATTCTTACTCCAAGAATATTTACACTTTCCATTTATACCGCCTCCCAACTATCCAATCTATATCATAACACAAAAATCAGTAATATACAATAAAAAGATAAAAAACTCTTGTATAATTGGAAAAATAATTGTATAATAATGTTAATAGAAACGATTGGAGGACAATATTATGCAAGAATTTTTACCAATTATAGTTATGCTCGCTTTTTGGGGTCTTATTTTCTATTTCTTACTTATAAGACCACAGAAAAAGAAAGACAAACAGTTTAAAGATATGCTTGCTTCAATGGAAATCGGCGATAAAATTGTTACTATCGGCGGATTTTACGGAAAAGTTACCAAAATCAAAGACGATAAAATCGAATTTGAATGCGGTCAGGGCGAAAAGCAAACTGTTATGTACCTTTACAAATGGGGTATAAAAGAAGTCTTGAAAAAAGAAAAAGCGTAAGTTTCTGATTAAGATTTAGGAATGAAGAAGGTAAAATTGGCGTACGGCAATTTTGCCTTCTTTTTGTTGTATAAATTATTAAAAACAAAAATTTACTTTAATGGTTGTCAAACAGGGGAAAATATATTATAATGAGTTTAATCGTAAAACGATTAAACTCAGCGATATACCTTACGGTGCGATATACCTTACGGTGCGATATGTGCCTAGCGGCACGAGAATTATTCATTATTCATTATTAATTATTCATTTAAATTACAGGGGTGTTAAAAATGAAAATAACAGTATGTATAGGAAGTTCCTGCCATATAAAAGGGTCACGCCAGATAGTAGAGCGCCTTACGCATTTAATAAATGCTGACAATCTTACTGATAAAGTTGGGCTTGGCGGTGCGTTTTGCATGGGCAAATGTCAGGAAGGTGTTTGTGTAACGGTAAATGACAATTTTTATTCAGTGACTCCTGATATAGTGGATGAATTTTATAAAAAAGAAGTTTATGAAAAATTGAAATAACAGAAAGGAAATATTAAAAATGCCGAACTGTTTAACATTAAAAAAATCAAACTGTAAAAACTGTTATAAATGCATACGCCATTGTCCTGTAAAAGCAATCCGTTTTTCAGCAAATCAGGCACACATTGTCGGAAACGAATGTATCCTTTGCGGGCAGTGTTTTGTTGTATGCCCTCAGAACGCAAAGCAGATTGTTGACGAAACAGAAAAAGTAAAGATGTTTTTAAAAAACAATGAGCAGGTTATTGTAAGCCTTGCCCCTTCTTTTGTTGCAAATTATAAAGGTATCGGAATTAATTCTATGAAAAAAGCACTCAAAAAACTTGGCTTTTTCGATGTTGAAGAAACTGCAATCGGAGCGACTATGGTTAAATGCGAATATGAACGTATGCTTAAAGAAGATATGCGTGACATTGTAATATCTTCCTGTTGCCATTCGATAAACTTGCTTATTCAGAAATATTTTCCATCTCTTTTAGAATATCTTGCAGACGTAGTTTCTCCTATGCAGGCACACTGCCTTAACATTAAGAAAAGATACCCTGATGCGAAAACCGTATTTATAGGTCCTTGCGTTGCCAAAAAGGACGAGGCTGAACACTATGCGGGCATTGTAGATGCTGTTCTTACTTTTGAAGAACTTACAAACTGGTTAAACGAAGAAAACATTGAAATAGAAAATCAGTCTGATAAGGATAACGAAAGTCGTGCAAGATTTTTCCCTACAACCGGGGGAGTACTAAAAACTATGGCACAGGATACAAAAAACTATACCTATATGGCTCTCGATGGTGTCGAAAACTGTATTGAAGCACTCAAGGATATAGAAAACGGTAAAATTCACAAATGTTTTATTGAAATGTCTGCCTGTGTGGGCAGCTGTATAGGCGGACCTGTTATGGAGAAATATCACAAAACTGCACCTGTTAAAGACTATATTACTATAGCAAATTATGCAGGAACAAAAGATTTTAATGTAACTAATCCCGACAGTATTGAACTTAAAAAGCATTTTACATTTATAGAACACAGACTTCAACCGCCCACGGAGGATGAAATTCAAAATATTTTTAAGAAAATGGGCAAATTCAGTCCGTCAGACGAACTTAACTGCGGTTCCTGCGGATATAATACCTGCCGGGAAAAAGCAATAGCAATTTATCAGGGCAAAGCGGAAATTTCTATGTGCCTTCCGTTTTTAAAAGATAAGGCGGAAAGTTTTTCCGATACTATTGTTAAAAATACGCCGAACGGCCTTATCGTTTTAAATGAAGAACTGGAAGTTCAGCAAATAAATCAGGCGGCAAAAAATATTATGAACATCAGAGAAAGTACGGATGTGCTCGGCGATTCGGTTGTTCATATAATGGACCCTCAGGATTTTATCGAAGTAATGAGTACAGGCAAAAACATAAGAAACAAAAAGATTTATCTTGCAGAATACAATCGTTTTGTGGAACAATCTGTTTTATATGATAAGGACTCAAGGCTTCTTATCGGTATAATGAGGGATATTACAGAGGAAGAAAATGAAAAAGAAAAGAAAGAAAATATCAGCCGTAAGACTATAGAGGTTGCAGACAAGGTTGTTGACAAACAAATGCGTATAGTTCAGGAAATTGCATCTTTACTTGGTGAAACTGCGGCAGAAACCAAAATTGCGCTTACAAAGTTAAAGGAGTCGATAAAGGATGAATAATCTATGCTTGGATATCGGCTGGAAAAGTATAAATCACTTTGGGGAACAACTTTGCGGAGACCATGTAGAAATAGTTGAAGACAATAATAATTCAATGGTTATAGTTTTGGCTGACGGTCTTGGAAGCGGTGTTAAAGCAAGTATTTTATCGACTCTGACCTCCAAGATTATTTCCACAATGATAGCCGCAGGGCTTAAAATAGAAGAATGTGTATCAACTATCGCTGCGACTTTGCCTGTATGTTCAGTGCGCGGTGTTGCCTACTCTACTTTTACTATTATACACATTATAAACAATGAAACTGCTGAAATAATCCAGTACGATAACCCCCACGTAATTCTTATCCGTGATAACAAAAATTGCGACTATATAAAAACCGAAATGAATATTGACGGTAAAAAAATATATAAGTCACAAGTCCGTCTTAAGGAGGGAGATATTTTTGTTTTAATGAGTGACGGATGCCCCCATGCAGGGATTGGTACGTCATATAACCTCGGCTGGAAGCGGGAAGAAATAATCGGTTTTATGGAAGCAGTATCTTTAACAGGTCTTACCGCAAAAAATATGGCTACCCTTCTTATCGACGAATGTGACAGGTTGTACGATAACAAACCGGGTGACGATGCGACAAGTTGTGTTATAAAAATAAGAAAAAGAGAGCCTATGAATATTTTGTTCGGTCCTCCGTCAAGCCGTGACGACTGTGACCGTATGATGTCGCTTTTTTTCTCAAAACAGGGCAAACATATAGTATGCGGTGGAACAACATCTTCCATAGCAGCACAGTATTTGCAAAAACCTCTTGAGGTGGTCCTTAATTATGAAAATTCAGATGTGCCTCCGATTGCAAAAATCGAGGGCGTTGATTTGGTAACAGAAGGAGTTATTACCATAAACAAAGTTTTGGAATATGCTAAGGATTACCTTAAAGAAAACGAGATGTATGAACACTGGAATTATAAGAAAGACGGTGCATCTTTAATATGCCGTCTGCTCTTTGAAGAAGCAACTGACATTAACTTTTTTGTGGGCCGTGCTGTAAATCCTGCACATCAGAACCCTGAACTGCCCATAAATTTCAACATTAAAATGAATCTTGTTGAAGAACTTTCAAAATGTCTTAAAATGATGGGGAAAAAAATTAAAGTAAGTTATTTTTGAGGAATGTAAATTATGAGAAAATTTGATACAAAAATACAATATTTAAAATATAAAGTTTTAAGAGAGGTTGCGAGGGAAGCCTGGAACGATACCTTGCTCGAAAATATAATAAATATACCTAAAACAATAGTTCCGGGAACTGTACCTACTATGCGTTGCTGCGTTTATAAAGAACGCGCAATCCTTTCTGAACGAGTTAAAATCGCAATGGGTGGAGATAAGGAAAACCCTAATGTAATTGAAGTTATAGATATCGCTTGTGACGAATGCTCTGTTGCAGGATATGAAGTAACCTCTTCCTGCAGAGGCTGTCTTGCCCACAGATGTGAAGACGTATGTAAAAAAGGTGCAATTTTCTTTGACTATAATCACGTAGCGCATATTGATAAAACAAAATGCGTAGAATGTGGTCAATGTGCAAAAGTATGCCCTTATTTTGCTATTGTGAACAGAAAGCGTCCTTGCCAGAATGCTTGTAAAGTAAAAGCAATTTCAATAAATCAAAACAATGCCGCTAAAATTGACAATGAAAAGTGTACCTCTTGCGGTGCTTGTGTTTATCAATGTCCGTTCGGTGCAATTACAGATAAATCATATATACTTGATGTGATTGACAATATAAAGAAAAGTAATAACAATGAGAATTATAAAGTATATGCAATGGTGGCTCCGTCTATTTCAAGCCAGTTTGCTTATGCAAAACTCGGTCAGGTAATAAAAGGACTTAAAGAACTTGGATTTTTCACAGTAGTTGAAGCCGCATTAGGCGCTGATATGGTTGCCCAAAGCGAAGCAAAGGAGCTTTCCGAAAAAGAATTTTTGACAAGTTCCTGCTGTCCTGCATTTGTATCTTTCGTTAAATCCAATTTTCCTGACCTTAAAAAATATATCTCGCATAACCCATCGCCTATGGTGGCTTTAGCACAATATATAAAGGAAAAAGACCCGACTGCCAAAGTAATATTTATCGGCCCTTGCACAGCAAAGAAAAAAGAAGCACAAAATGAAAAAGCAAAACCTTATGTTGATGCAGTTCTTACTTTTGAAGAACTTCAGGCTCTTTTTGACAGTAAGGATATTGATATTACAACATTAGAGGAAGATACACTTAACAATGCATCATATTTCGGAAGAATATTTGCCCGTACAGGTGGACTGACTGACGCAGTTAAACAAGCACTTTTGGAACAAAATATTGAGTTTGAAGTAAAACCTGTTGTGTGTGACGGGATTGAAGCGTGTAAAACGGCGCTCCTTAAAAAAAGCAAAAATGTGCTTGACGCAAACTTTATAGAAGGTATGGCTTGTGTGGGTGGTTGTATCGGTGGTGCAGGATGCTTGACCCACGGTGAAAAAAATAAACTTGAAGTTGATAAATACGGAAAAGAAGCGTTAGAAAAAACTATTTCTGATGCAGTGTCGGCACTTGATTCAATCAGGAATTAGGAAAAATTATTAAGACCAGACTAAAAAAGGAACAAACTTAAAAAATTTGTTCCTTTTTCTTTTTAATATTTTATTCTCTATAAACTGCCGTGTAGGGACAGATGCCCACATCTGTCCGTTTTTTTCGGGTGGTCGAAGACGCCGCCCCCTACAACACAGGCGAATAAAACTATTTAATGTTACGGCTTCCAGGTTTGTAGGCAGGGATTTTACCTTCTTTACAAAGAGGGCAATTTTCCGGCTCATACGCTTCAACATCAATTTTTATAACTGATGAGAAAGGAACACCGAAATCTGCTGTGCCGTTTGAACGGTCAACAATTGAGCCAACACCTACAACAACTCCGCCCATATCGGTAAGAAGTTTAATTACTTCTTTAACTGAACCGCCTGTTGTGATAACATCTTCAACAACTAAAATTCTCTGACCTTCTTTAATTTCAAAACCTCTTCGAAGCGCCATTTCTCCGTTTTCTCTTTCAGTAAAGAAGTTAGGCACACCTAAATGTCTTGAAACTTCATAAGCCATAATAACAGCTCCCATTGCAGGGCCTACTACAACATCAATGTTTTTATCTTTGAACTGTTCTGCAAGGTCTTTGCACAAAACTTCAGAATATTTTGTATCCTTAAAGATTTTTGCACATTGTAAATATCTGTTGGAATGTTTTCCGCTTGTTAAAAGGAAATGTCCTTCCAGTAATACTCCTGCTTCTTTTAAAATTTCAAGTACTTTTTCTCTTTCCATTTTTCAAAACCTCTTTCTTATGTATGTTTTTTAATTATTTAATAATTCTTTTGCAAATTCTAACTGACTGTCTTTTACAAATTCTGTCTCGCTGTATTTTGTTATAAGATAAGATTGAGTTGTCATATCGCATACGCCATAAGGGAAAAGCCCTGCATCCTGCTGGAATTTTGATACGGCAGATTTTGTATTATCGTCATATTTGTCATCAGGTATAACTGTAAGATAATCTAAATCATAAAGCATTGTTTCGATTTTTTTAACATCTTCGTGAGTATCCCCCGAATTAAATTTTATACTAAACGATAATTTAGGAAGTTCATCTTCTTGTAAAAAGTAGGTTTCATTTTCCACATAATGAGTAACTTCCACCCCTGTTTTATTTATAAAATTGCCTTTTGGTGTATAATAGTTTAAAACAGTAAGCCTTAACGCTCCGCCTATTCCAAGAGGATAAAGACCTTGAGCACAAGCCTTGCCATAGGTTGTTTTACCAACACTCTTAGCATATCCGTTTTCAATTAACGCACACGCAAATATTTCTGCCGCAGACGCAGTATATTCATTGGTTAGTAAAACCAGATTAAATTTATATCCGTCTTTTTTTGATATGTAATATTCAGGCTCTTCACTGTCTTTTCCTTTTGTGGAAATTATGGTTTTTCCCTTTTCCATAAAAAGTTCGGCTGTCAGAATCCCTGAATCCATCACGCCTCCGCCATTATATCTTAAGTCAATAATTAAATCGTCAATATTTTTTTCTTTTAGTTTTAAAACTTCTTTTTCTACTTCTTCGTGGGTATGTTCAGTAAACGAATTTATAAGTATATATCCTATATTTTCATCAATTGTTGACCCTACAACTGACGGAACAATTACAAGTCTTCTTACTAAACTTAATTCTTTTATTTCTCCGTTTGCTCTTTTTATTTTTAGGTTTACTATTGTTCCCTCTTTACCTGTAATATACGAACTTGCATTTTCAGCCCGATCTCCTGTTATATCAATTCCGTCTGCTTCGATAATTCTGTCCCCCGGAACAATTCCGCCCTCTTTGGCAGAACCACCGTCTAAAACTGTTACAACCTCAAAACAACCCTCGTTAACAACAGCAGTGACACCTATTCCGCAAACCGAACCTGACATACTTTTTGAAAGCTCCTGCCATTCTTCTTCGTTATAATATGCTGAATATTCGTCAACCGTTTTGGCAATAGCATCTAAAACTTTATATAAAGATTCTTTATCTTCTTTTGCAATATTAAGAAGTGCTTCTTCTAAAATCTGAGACTTATCTTTCTCGGTTATACCAAAAAGATTTATAAGTTGCAGTGTAAGATCATAGCCTCTTTCCTCTTCGGTATATTCCTGCGCATACGAAAAAGAAACTAAACTTAACGATAAAGTTAAAATTAAAATTAAAGCAATGAGTTTTTTCATTTTATTCTTCCTTTCCAACAGCAACTGCCGCTACATTCTTACTGTATTTATAATCCCCCAGAATAAGTACAACCTTGTCTCCCTTTTTGTTTAAAATCTTAAAATCTCTGGTTGTGGGAAATTCCATTAGTTCTCCGCCCTCTTCAATTATAATTGCGTCTTCATACTTTAGGTATATCTTTCCTGTAATTTCTTTTTTATTTATAATGTGTGAAAGAGGGATTTCCCTTTCCACAGGGCGAATATCAATAATTTTTTCATCTTTTATAATTACCCATACATCAGTAAGTTCTTCTTTTGCCTTAAAGAAATCAAATTGCGAGAACTCACAGGTTATCCCATTTGCGTATGTAAGCACATATCCGCTATGACTTTTTGAGAGTTTGCCAAAGTGGCTTTCTATGCCGTTTATATCTGCAATATAAGGAAAATAATACTCTAAAAGTTCGTACATACTGTCAGGGGTAAGCGCACGGTTATAATAAACCTCGCTGTTTGGCACAATATATTCAAAAAAGCCAAGTTCTCTTATAATACTAAAAAAATCGTACCCCGTAGCATGTCCCGTTTCGTCTTTTGAAGAATTGATTTCTGTTAAGAATAAATTACTTAAAGTTTCATTAAGTTCTGCTTTACTTACATAGTTACCCTTAAATTCCATAGTTGAATTAAGCTTAGAAACACAAGAATGAGTTTTACTGAACACAGTATTTGAGAAAACTAAAGTAAAGATAACTACTGCTAAAATTAATTTTTTCATATTTATAACCATTCCTTTCACTGCGTTCAGACCACAAAACATATTATAATTTCAAAATGCACAGCATTTTGTTCCATATTTCTTCACTCTTCACTTTTACCTATTACCTGTCTGAATTTATTTCAGACTTTACATCCTGTCAGGTGCTGAAATACCAAGCACATCAAGTGCATTTTTTAAAGTTATTTTAGTTGCTTTTATAAGCATAATTCTTGCTTTCATAAGTTTTTCGTCTTCTACTTTTACTCTTTTTGCATTATAGAAAGTGTGGAAACTTGATGCAACACTTATAACATATTTAGTAATCTTTGACGGGTCAAAGGTAAGTGCAGAATCTTCAATTTCCTGAGGGAAATATGAGATTTTTTCTATCAAGTCAAGTTCCTCATCATCTTTTAAAAGTGAAAGATAATTAAAATTATCCTCATCGGTATCAATGCCCTCTTCTTTTAAGATAGATAAAATACTTTCTATTCTTGCGTGAGCATACTGAACGTAGAACACTGGGTTATCATTAGATTTTGAAACCGCTAAATCCATATCAAAATCAAAGTGAGTATTGGCTTGTCTTAAATTAAAGAAAAATCTTGCCGCATCAGTTCCTATATCGTCTAATAGGTCGGTTAAGGTTACGGCTTTTCCTGACCTTTTTGAAACTTTATAAACCTCTTTGTTCTTCATAAGGCGGACTAACTGCATTAAAATAACATTTAATTTTTCACCGCCAAGACCTAAAGCGGTAAGTGCGCCCTGCATTCTTGCCACATGGCCGTGGTGGTCTGCTCCCCATATATCGATTAAGGTTTCATAGCCTCTTTCAATTTTATTCTTATGGTATGCAATATCTGCCGCAAAGTAGGTTGGAATGTTATTTCCTCTTATTAAAACAACATCTTTTTCCGCACCGAATTCGGTTGCCTTAAACCATACAGCATCGTCTTTTTCGTAAGTATATCCGTTTTCGGTAAGTTGTGCTATAGCCTCTTTCACTTTTCCCGATTTGTGAAGTTCGCTCTCGAAAAACCAGTTGTCATAAACTATGCCGTATCTTCCAGTATCGCTCTTTAACTTTTCAATATTTTTAGAAAGCGCGAATTTAACAAGATGTTTCTTTCTTTCATCTTCTTCCATATTAACATAATCTTCGCTTCCGTACTTTTCGATAAATTCACACACATTATCTATTATATCCTGACCGTGATACGCGTCTTCAGGGAACTCTATCGCATCTTCGCCGTAAATTTTTTGAATAAATCTTGCATTTAATGATACACCGAATTTTTCAATCTGGTTGCCGTAATCGTTAACATAGAATTCTTTTAACACATCGTATCCTGCAAAAGATAAAATGTTAGCGAGAGTATCCCCTAAAGCACCGCCTCTTGCATTACCTATATGCATAGGGCCTGTAGGGTTTGCAGAAATATATTCAACCATTATTTTTTTGCCGTTACCAACTGAAACTTTACCGAAAGTATCTTTGTTTTCAATTATGTATTTAACATTATTATAAAGCCAGTTATTGTTAAGAAAGAAGTTTATAAATCCGGGACCTGCAACTTCTGCCTTTTCAATTAAATCCCCGTTGTCAATTTCTGAAACTAAAATATCAGCCACTTCTCTTGGATTTTTTCCTAACTGTTTAGACATCTTAAGAGAAAAATTAGTTGCAAAATCACCGAACTTTTTCTCTTTGGTATTTTCAATTTCAATATCTGAAATATCAACTTTTGATAAAAGCCCTTTTTCGCATGCCGAGTTATACCCTGAAAGTATTGCCCCTCTTATATTGTCTTTTACCTCTTTAATAAGATTTATCATTTGTATCAACTCCTATATTTCTTCATACTTTACATCTATTGTGTTCTGGGTAGTAAGTATATTATTAAATTCAACACCGTATTTTAATGAAATGTGCCCATTTTTTTCTTTTAAAGAAACATCAACCTTGTCCCCTAAAATTCCCATAAGAAAAGTTCCTTCGGGCGTTTCGTAATAATTTAAGTGCTTCTTACCCTGCTCTATTGTTATCTGGGTATTAACTTCCCCGAATCTCATTATAGTAACTTTTCTATCTTCAATTTTTAGGGTGTTTTTAACCTTGGTGTTTTCTAATTCTTCGTTATAATTAAGATAAACCTTTCCGTCTTTGTCATACAAGGTTCCCATTGTCTGAAAAACTACAGAATCATTATCGTTAACTTCATGATACGCATTATTACTTGAAAAAGTAACAAGAACATCTTTTTTCATTTGTTTTACCAATCCTCAATATTTATTTTCTTAACATTTTCTAAAACTTCATCATCTAAAAACATTGACGCAAGATATGAAAACTTTTCAACATTATCACTCACATAATACTCGGTTTTTCCCAAACTGTCAGATTTATTTAAAAGCCCTTCTTTTAAAAGTAATTCTTTTGCATAAACAGCAGTTTCAACACCCGGACTTATAAGTGAGACACCATCCCCCATAAACTCTCTTATGACATTTTCCAACAGAGGATAATGAGTGCAACCTAAAATCAAAGTATCTATCCCTTTTTCTTTAAGGGGGGAAAGATAATCTTTTACTATAATTTTAGTTGCTTCGCTTTTTAAATATCCGTTTTCAACCAAAGGTACAAAAAGCGGACAGGCATTTTCAAAAATTTCCAAAGAATTGTCTTCCTGTAAAAGTTTCTTTTTGTAAGCGCCACTTTTAATTGTGCCCTCAGTTCCTATAATTCCTATTTTTTTATTTTTGGTTATCTTGACTGCTTTATTACAGGCAGGTTCAACAACCCCTATTATAGGTACCGAAATCTTATCTTTAACCTTGGGGAGAGCAACTGAACTTACTGTTCCACAAGCAACAATTATCGCTTTTATAGGAAAACTTTTTAAAAAGTTTAGATCCTGCAAAGTATATTTTATAATTATGTCATCAGAACGTGTTCCGTAAGGTACTCTGCCGGTATCTCCAAAATATACTATGTTTTCGCCTTTTAAGATTTTATGTAACTCTTTAACATTTGTAAGTCCGCCAAGCCCCGAATCAAAAACGCCTATACATCTATCCATTATATTTTCCTTTCTATAGGCACATGCCCTATAACGACGCAAGTTCTATTAAAGTCGTAACAAGTTCTTTATATTTAAAGCCTTTTTCTATAAAAAGTTTAGGATACATACTTATATTTGTAAATCCGGGAAGTGTGTTGATTTCATTTAAGTAAATTTCAGATGTATCCTTATCTACAAAGAAATCAATTCTCGATAAACCTTTACAGTCAAGAACTTTATATGCGCATTTAGCATATTCTATTATTTTTGCGGTTGTATCTTCTGAAAGATTTGCAGGAATTTCATACTCTGTTGTACCGTTTACATATTTAGTATCGTAATCGTAAAACTCACTGTTTGAAATTATTTCACCCGGTCCTGCAATAGTAATCTTTTCATTTCCTAAAACAGCAGTTTCAATTTCTCTTGCATTTATAAACTTTTCAATTAAAACTTTTGAATCGTATTTAAATGCATCGTATATAGCATCAAAAAGGTCTTCCCTTTTTTCTACCTTTGACGCACCCACGCTTGACCCTGCATTGACAGGCTTAACAAAACACGGATAGCCTATATTTTCTTCCACTCTTTTATTTACTTTTAGCATATCAAAATCATTCTTTTTGACAAACTCATAAGGAGTTTGAGGAATGTTGTTCTTTTCTAAAACAATTTTTGTCATAACTTTATCCATACAAACGGCCGATGACATATAAGAACAACCTACAAACTTAATTCCTGAAAGAGTAAGAAGCCCCTGAATTGTGCCGTCTTCACCATTTTTTCCATGAAGGACAGGGAAACATACATCTATTTTTATTTTTTTAACCTCTTTATCAAATATTATAATACCGCTGTCACTTTTACAAGGAGAAATAATTGCCTTTTTTATATCCTTCTTTTCCCAGCTTCCGTCTTTTATGCTTTCATAGTCCTCATTGTAATAATACCATTTCCCGTCTTTGGTAATCCCGACAGTATAAACATTATATACATCTTTATCAATGGCAGATAAAACATTGTACGCCGAAATTAACGATATTTCGTGCTCGGAGGATTCTCCGCCGAATAATACAAGTACATTCTTTTTCAATATAATCAATTCCTTTCTATCAGAACTTCCATTTCTCTATATCATTGAAAATACTTATAGAACAAGGGTTAAGCCCTGATTCTATTTTATTTGAAAATTGCAATGTTTCCTTTGTGTAATAAAGGCTTATATGCGGTATATCATAATAGAAAATCTTTTGAATTTCTATATATTTTGCTTGTTTTTCTTCTGAAGCATTAAGTAGGCAAAGACTGTTTAGGGTTTCAAGCGCTAATGCACTGTAATAATTGCTTACATTTTGCTCCCCTAAAAATTGTGACATGCAAAAATCGTAAGACATTGGAACAGTTCCTAAAAACGCCTCATAGGTTTTAGAGTAATATGCATTCTGATATTCCTCGTAAGAGACAATCTTAACCTGACAGTCAATCCCTATATATTTTAGGTTTTCGCTTATTTTATTTGCAACCTGAATTCTGAAATTATTATCATTATTAACAATTATATTAAAGGAAAGGGAAGTTCCATCTTCCTCTTTTTTTAATACCCCCGTATTGACATCGGGGCTAAACCCTTCGGAAATCAGGATTTTTTTAGCTTCGTCAACATTAAATGCGGGTTTTATATTTTCGTTATAACACCATGCCTCTTTAAAGATAGGCGTATAAACTGCTTCGCCGTGAGAAAACAGAACATCTGTTACAATAGATTCTCTGTCTATTGCCATATTTATCGCTTTTCTTACATTTAAATTTCTAAAAATCTCTTTATCGTGGTTAAGAAGAAGAAAATTATAGTTCATACTTAAGTATTCTTTTGTTTTCACACCGCTTTTTGGATTGGCATTTTTGGTATCGGTAAAGATATCTTGTGAAAAAATATCCGACATTCCGCTTGCGTAAGCATAATCTGCCGTTTCCTTATCGGGCATAAGCTGAACTTTTATTTTTCTTATTTCTTCGCTTTTTTCGCTATAATAGTTTGAAAAAACCTCAAGGTCAATGTACTTTTTGTCCACATAGGAAGATACTTTATACATCCCTGTTCCGTTAAAGGAAAATTCCTTTAATATATCTTTTGAATTGACAACAGGAAATGTCAAAAGCGCTTCTAAATATGGTACCGGGTTTTTTAATGTAACATTTACCGAATGTTCTGTATTAACGCTGACATTTAATATATTTTTAACATTATAATCAAAAGATGTATTGTTTGCAAGTAAATAATTTATAGTCGCCACGACATCTGATGCGGTAAGCAGTGTCCCATCGTGAAAAGTAACGTTTTTCTTTAAATCTATCCGGTAATTAAGACCGTCGACGGTTACCATAAAGGTGCCTTCTGCTAATTTATTTATCGGCTTACAGTTTGTATCAATACTGTAAAGCGGATCGTATATAAGAGAAAAAATTTCTCTGTTTGTCTCGTTTTTTACAAGTAAAGGGTTAGTTCCCTCAAAGTTATATCCTATAACGAACAAAGTGTCTTTAAGCTCAACTTCGCCGTTATTTACTATACTGAAATCTTTACTGCACCCTGACATAAAAAGGGTAAGCAAAACTACTAAAAAAAGTATAATCTTTTTCATTTTAAAGCATTATGAATGCAGCATTTCTTCCTGCATATTCCCCTTCCCGTCTGTATGAATGAAATAACTTATCTTCGCATTTTGTGCATAATGGGCATACATCTATATTTTCTTTTAAAATTCCTTTTTCTTCTAAAAGACGCATAACAGTCTTTTTCAAATCAAGTTGGTACTTGCCGTTATCCTTTAAATAATAGCAATCATCTTTTTCATATACGCCTTTAAGTTTTAAAATCACATCTTCTGATACTTCAAAGCAACACTGAGAAATCGCAGGGCCTATGGCACAAATAATATCGCTTTTTTTAATTCCAAATTCTTTTACCATAATATCTATGGCTTTACCCGCAATATTCTTTGCAGTTCCTCTCCACCCTGAATGAACACCGAAAACCGCCTTTTTTGATTTATCCGCTATTAAAACAGGGATACAGTCCGCAGAGAATATACATAAAGGAGTATCTTTAAAATCAGTATAAATGCCGTCAGCATTTGTGATTTCGGTTTCCTTTACAATGCCCATTCCATGATGATGCGGTGTGATTTTTAATATATTATCCTCGTGAATCTGAGTTGACTTTACAATATTTGATACAGGTACTTTAAAAAAATCTGCTATTTTTTCGTAGTTTTTTAAAATATCCGTATAATTATTGTTCTTAAAACTGTAGTCAATTTTTTTATCACAAGTGTCGTCT
>JAZOMN010000190.1:0-10767 GCA_045654005.1 Clostridia bacterium | reverse complement strand
TGTATCAGGGAAATGACATATAGTAACAGGGATGTCTATTAAGACATCCCTGTTACTATATGATAGATATATTCTTTTGTTATAACTTTTTTTCGTATAATTTTTTCATTAAAATAATCCACACTTAAAAAATCGGTTATTCCCGTTCCCATATATTTAAAATATGCTTCTTTAAAAGTCCATATTTCAATCAGGCGAATGTTTTGCTCTTCTTTATTTCCCCCATTTAGTACATATTCTTTTTCAGAGTCAGTACACACTTTTTTTATAATATTAAAGTTTATATTTCGTATGCGTTCAATATCTAAACCAACGGGATTATCCGATACTGCGACTGCCACAAGCCCTTTTGAATGGGAAATGGAAAAGAAACCTTTTTTGTTTTTAAGATAAGGTTTTCCTCTGTTGTCATATTCGATAACACTATCTGGCCCATAATGCTTTTTTACAAGCATTTCACCGCAAACTGTGGACTTTTTATCAGATAGATTTTTAAGTTTATCTACTCTTTTTTTTCTTGAATCTGTCATTAATGAATAATACAGATCATAATCCTTTTTTTCAAAATCGGATATATCAAAAATATAACTAATCATTTTGTTACTTACTAATTATTAAAATCTACTTCACATTCATAATCAAATATATGAAGTAATTCTTCTTCTTTTACATCCTGTTCCATTTCAATGTGGAATATATAATCATACATCCCATCATATTTTTTAATAGAAACATCATTTACTATTATGTCAAATTCGGATAATTTTTCTTCGGCAATACTCTGAAAACCTGACTCTGAAACTTTAAATACGGACAAATTTTTAGTTTTATGATGAGGTGCAATTTTATTTTTGCTATGGAATAAAAGTTGCACTAAAAGTATAATAATTGTTGAACTTATCCCAATTATGTACATCCCTGCACCTATTGCCATACCTATACCTGATACTGCCCATATTCCTGATGCAGTTGTTAAACCGATAAGAGTGCCTCTTTGGAAATATATCATACCTGCACCTAAGAAACCGACACCTGTTACTATTCCCTGTGCCATTCTTGACGGGTCAAATTTGAAATCCCCTGAAAACTGCAAATCAAAAAATCCGTATTTCGAGATTATCATCATAAGACATGCGGCACAGGCAACTATACAATGAGTTCGTATCCCTGCTTCTTTTGCTCTGTTTTTTCTCTCTAATCCTATTATAATTCCGCATATACCTGCAACAATAATTCTTAATATACATATAAGTCGATAATCAAACTGAAAATTCATATTAATCCTCCTCGTTATATATAAGATATGATGATTCAAAACAAAAAAATGGTGCCATAGAACCAAATCTCGCTTTTCTAACTAAACCTTGTTTTCTTATTTCAGGCATAGCAAAAAGTTTATCCTTAAAACCGCTTGTATCAAAATGCACATGGTCATTACTTAAGATATCCTCTTTTATTTTTAAGACCTCATGAAATGATATAGTACATAGCATAATTTCAATATCTTTGTTATCGTTTATAAACTTTTTCACATCATCCATTGGTACGGGATTAGGATGAAGAAGATAGGATGACCTTTCATCTTCAAAACGTATATTTATAAAAAGTGGCAGATTGTTTTCTTTCAAATAAGGTATAATTTCTTTCACACAATCGTCATTAATACTATAGTTATGAAAACACGGTGCCAGTCTCACACCTTTTATTTTAAGACCTTTTACACCTCTTTTAAGAGTGTTTACGCAAGTATCCAATGTGGGATTTAATATCATAACCTGTTTATATCCGCTTCCTCTTATTTTACTGTAAAGTTCATATTCCGATTCATAAGGGTCATTGTAAAAAATAGATTCTATTTTTGATATGTAGCCGTAATCAATATTATTTTCCTTATGCATTCTTAAAATATCTGAAAACTTATTTTTTCTTATTTTATGAAACGGCCAGTTTCCTATATAACAATTATAATCTACCATATTATCCCTCACAGTCTGTAATTTCTATCAAGAATTTTCAAGGCATTCTTATAAAAAATCAGTTCGCGTTCATACTCGGTCATATTGGAATGAAGAACTTTCCCTATGTTATTTAAGAATGGTCCTCCCGGCATATCAGTGCCGAACAGTATTCTGTCTGCCCCGATGTTTTCCAAAGTATAATCAAGATAACTTGAATGGAACATAGAACAGGATAAATCAACCCATACATTTTTTAATTTTCTTATCATAGGAATACCGTTATAACAATTTCCACCAAGATGAGCCATTATTATTTTAAGTTCGGGAAATCTTTCGGCAAGGGCGGCTACATTTTTCCCTACTGATTCTGTTTCGCCCTGATTTCTGCTTTTATGAAACGCGTGAATTAACATAGGCACACCATAATCAATAGTAACTTTTGCAACTTTATCCATACAAGGTGCATCGCATTTTTCAGAAACCCATATTTTTACACCGGAAAATCCCTGCTCTTCTATTCCCCTTTTTACAACATCAACAGCATTATCGTGTTCGTGGCTTACATATACAAAACCACCAATTTTTTTCGGATTTTGTTTCATAAATTTATACGCAAGGGTATTTCCCTCCTGGACCTGGTCTTTAGTAGGATAAACAGCCATTAAATTTGAAATATACACTTTATGTATATTATATTTTTCTATTGCCTTTAAAAGCAACTGCTCGTTCTTCTTTGGATCGCCTCCCATCGAACAACCGTGAGCATGAATATCAATTATCATTTTTTACCCCCTCCGTTCTTGTCAGATATTCTGTAGAATATCAATATGCCTGTTATACATAATATGCTTGTTACAATCAACATAATAATTGCTTTAAAATAATTTTCTGTGCCTAAAAAATCACCGCTTAAAGTTGAAGTTATAAGTGACGGTATTCTGCCGAAAGAACTTATCAAAATCCAAAGTGTGAATTTCATATCGGTAAGTCCCGCAAAATATGAAAGCAAGTCTTTAGGAGTTCCCGGAACCATAAAAATTAAAAAATAAAGTATTGTTTTTTTCCTTGACGTTTTTAAAAATGAAAGCGAGTTTATTTTTTCCTCGGGAAAAAACAGTCTTACCAGTTTTATCCCGAATTTTCTTACAAGGGCAAATACAATTATTCCGCCAAGAACAGTCCCGATAAGAGTAAGGATTGTTCCCTCTACCATACCGAAAGCATACCCTGCCGCCATTTCAAAAGGTTCACCCGGAATAACCGCTATCATAACCTGCAAGATAATTACACCTATAAATATAATCTGCGCTAAAAATCCTTTTTCTTCTACTAATTCTCTTAAAAGTTCAGGTTCTTTTATATATAAGGAAAGTTTGGTTTCCCATAAATAAAATATCAGAACCGTCAGCAAAACGACAAAGGTTATTCCCAAAAATGCCAAGACTTTTTTTCTTTTAACTTCCATATTTCTCCCGTATGATAAAATATTTCGTACAATATCCGTTATTATTGTTTACAATACGCATATTTAAGACTAAAAAGCAAATTATTTCTTTTAATTTATAAATAACGAACCATCCAGTTTTAACTCTCCGTCTTCTACTATAACATAATATTCATAATTCATATTTCGTTTACTTCCCACACCGTTTGGAAATCCTATTTGTGCTGCAAGTTCTTTTGTTGCACATTCTGTCATTTCAACTGTAAGCACTAATTTCAAAGTATAGCCTTCTTCTGTTTTAATTATTTCATTAACTTTGCAGTCGTCCAGTCTTGTTGACAATTTATAACTTGTGTATAAATCTTTTGTATATTTAGCGTTATCTCTGTCCTTATTTATCTCGGAAAGACACTCTTTGGACAGATACTTATAGTCTTCATCTCCTGAAAATTCATAATAAACCCTGTCATTTTGCGCTTTGGATACAAGATATGCAAAATGTTTAAGTTTCTCTTCTTCAGTTAAAGAATTATACACTTTTTCCTCGCATTTTTCTATAGGAATCATAAACCCATCTTTTTCTATCTTCTTAACATCATAAACCATATACGATTTATCTATGTACTTAAGTTTAAGATTATATATTGCATTTGATGTACTGTTAACTCCGTCAAATCCCAGAACTTTGGCAACATTATCATCATTGCACTCAGTAAGCCTTACCCTTGCAACACAATTTACATAAGCATCGCCTTTTATATTGACAATATTTTTGTAATCTACATTAACAAGTTCAGTTGTAAGTTCATACTTTTTATAAATTTCCTTGATATCTGAAATCTCTTTTTCGAGTTCTGCACCGTTAGCTTCAAGGTAGTCCTCAGTAAACATAATAGTTTCCTGCTCAACGGTTTTATTGTCAGAGAAAGATCTGTTAAGTGTAACAGAAAGATATTTATTGGTAAAATCTTTTGCATCTTTTATAATCATATCTTCCTTACATTCTTTTAACTTGCCGAGTGACACTTTTGAATATTTATAATCGTTTTCAATACTGTCAACATTATCAAGCGATATTGAATTTGCACACCCTGTTAAAATTAAACATAAACTTAAAATTAATAATAGTACTCTTCTCATAATATCTCCTACTGTCTAATCGGTTTAGTTATCCTTTTTTATAATTTTACGCAAGTTTCCAGAACTAATTTAATCATATTATTAAATCCTGTTTGTCTCTCATCTGCGGTCAAGCCTTCGCCTGTTAATATATTATCTGATACAGTTGTGACACAAAGTGCTTTTTTTCCTGCACGCGCCGCATTCATATAAAGCCCTGCCGCTTCCATATCAACTGCCAGAACATCCATTTTATTCCACACTAAATCATCATTTTTATCTTCGGTATAGAATGTATCAGAGGTAAGAATATTTCCTACCGTTACATCTATTTCTAACTCTTTTGCTGTGTTATATGTGTTATACAAAAGTGAAAAATCGCAAATTGAAGAAAATGTTCCCGGCATTTTAAAATGATTTGCATAAGCTGAATTTGTGGAAGCTCCCATTGCAAGAAGAATTTTTCTTAAAGGAAGTTTTTTGGAAATACTTCCCGAACTTCCTGCACGGATAATATTTTCCACACCATAGTGGTTATATAGTTCATAAGAATATATGCCTATTGACGGAACTCCCATTCCGCTTCCCATAACAGTTATCTGAGTTCCTTTATAATAACCTGTATAGGCAAGCATATTTCTTATATCATTTACCATTACAGCACTTTCAAGAAAGTTCTCTGCAATATATTTTGCTCTTAACGGGTCGCCCGGCATTATAACCGTTTTTGCTATTTTTCCTATTTCTGCTTTGTTGTGCGGTGTACTCATTTTATCTCTCCTTATGGTTGTTGTATATATCTTCCAGTTCTTTAAGCCCCGATTTATAAGCATCCTGAGTCCATTCATTAAAATTCTTATCCTCCGTTTGCAATATGTAATTTCGTGCAAATTCGTAGGCTTTATTATTAAGTACAGTCAGTATTTCTTTTGCCTTTTGCCTGTCTTCATTTTTTAATTTCAATTTTGGATATTCTTTTATAAATCCGTCTTTATTATTTATTATTTTTAAAACTTCCTGCTCTTTTTTAGAATAATTAAGATACGGACTTCTTTTATCTACCGACATTGTCAGCCCGTTTATAAATAAACCGTATTTTTCTTCAAGGTCTTTTGCAACTATATAGTCATTCTCATTAAAATCATTATATACAACAGAACCCATTTTGTATTCATACGTTTTATTTAAAACTCCCAGCGTTGAAAGTTCTATTCCCGAACGACTTGATAGGTAATCTAAAAGTTTTAATGATAACAAACTGTTTTTATTATTGGTAACCGTAGGCCCCATACCTATAATATCGCTTTTTTTCGTTTTGAAAATATTTCCCGGAGGAGGTGCATAAGATAAATCAAAATCGGGATTATTCGCTTTTCCTCTCGTCGATAAAATCTCCATATAGGATAAATCGCCGTATGTTATAAAGGTATTCTGACCTGTGATTTTCCAATCCCATAAGGTTGAATTTGTGTTTAAAAAAGTTTTATCAAGAAGTTTTTCATCGTACAGTTTTTTTATAAACTGAAGCATCTCAAAAAAGCGAGGATCGCATCCTGAATATATCCATTTTTCCTCATTAAAATCATAAAACATTCCCGGAAAATCTATTCCGAAAGAAAGTGCCCATTCGTCTAAAATATTTATACCACTTTCTGATATATATGGGGTAGAATCGGGGTATAATGTTTTTAAGGTTTTTAATGTATCGTAAAATTCGTCTTTCCCCTGCCACATTTTAAGACCATGTTTGTCAAATATATCCTTTCGATACAAAAAACCTTTTGTTACTTCTTTCTGATAGTCAAATTGCGGATAAAAATATAAATTATTATCATTTGCCGTATAATCGTCCATAACCGAAGAATAAGTACTGTCTTCTATAAAAATTCTTCTGAAATTAGGAAGTTCGGCAAGATATTTATTTACTGAAACAAATATCCCTTTTTCTCCAAGACTGTTAATCTCGTCCGGTTCAAGAGTTGTTTTCATAATATCGGGAAGAGTATTTGTACTAAGAAGAAGTTGCGTATATCTTGACGCATCAGATTCGCTTACATTGGTTATATTTATATTAAGACCTGTTCTTTTAGACAGTTCTTTTACAACAAGTGAATCGGAAAGCTCTTCCGTATCAGATACAAGCATAATTTTAATTTCAGTATTATTAACATCAAACGGAAGTGTTAAACCACCTGTATCCCCGTAATCTTCAATTGATTTATTAAATAGAATGCTTTCATAATCGGTTGATGCACAAGATGTGAAAATTACAATAATAAGAAGAAAACATATTAATGACTTAACTACTTTCACATCAACTCACCTTCCTTATCCTTTTATTATAATAAATTATTGCAGTATTGTCAATTTTATAGTATAATATTTTCGAAATAATAAATTATTGTTTTGTTTTTCTATAATATATTAAGGAGGAAAAATATGTCCTATATTGCAAAAGACGAAAGATACATTGATATGAAATACAATTACAGCGGAAAAAGCGGTCTGAAATTACCGTCAATTTCTTTAGGCCTTTGGCATAATTTTAATAAAACTGATGACTTCGACAATATGAGAGATATGCTTACATGCGCTTTTGACCTTGGAATTACACACTTTGACCTTGCAAATAATTACGGAAGACCGTTTGCCGGGTCGGCGGAAGAAAATTTCGGGAAATTTTTAAAAAATGAATTTGCATCTTATCGTGACGAAATGGTTATTTCTACAAAAGCAGGATATTATATGTGGCCCGGTCCTTACGGAGATTTCGGAAGCAGAAAGTATCTTATTTCAAGTTTAGACCAGAGCTTAAAAAGAATGGGGCTTTCTTATGTTGATATTTTCTATCATCACAGAATGGACCCGGATACACCTTTGGAAGAAACTATGGGCGCATTATACGATATTGTAAAAAGTGGAAAAGCGCTTTATGTGGGCATTTCAAACTACGATGCTCCTACAACCAAAAAAGCCAAAGATATATTAAACAAGATGGGAATTCATCCTATAATCCATCAGATGCGTTATTCACTTCTTGACAGGCATGTTGAAACTGAAGGTATTTTGGAGGCAACTCATAAAGAAGGTCTTGGCTCAATAGTATTTTCCCCTTTGGCACAAGGAATGTTATCGGATAAATATTTAAACGGTATTCCAAAAAATTCCCGTGCCGCAAAGCCTGAAACTTTCCTTACTGAAGAAAGAATAACAAAAGAACTTTTAGAAAAAGTTTCAAAGCTAAACGAACTTGCCATCTCAAGAGGTCAGACCCTTTCACAAATGGCTATATCCTGGCTTATCGGTGTCGGAAATGTAACAAGCGTTCTGATTGGCGCAAGTTCAAGTAAGCAGATAAAAGAAAATGTCGATTCTATGAAAAACACTGATTTTTCAAAAGAAGAAATTGAAATGATAAATGAAATTTTAAAGTAAGTAATATTTTTAAAAATGGCGTTGTTTAAAATTTAAACAACGCCATTTTCATTATAGCAAATATATATTATTTTTCTTACATTCTTCAATCATATCTTCTGACCAGACAGATGAATGAACTTCCCCTATATGTGCTTTTTCAAGCATTAACATACAAAGTCTTGACTGACCTATTCCCCCTCCGATTGTAAGAGGATAAGTATTATTTAAAATGTTTTTATGATAGTCAAAACTGCTTCTTTCTTCACAGTTTCTTAATTTCAACTGCATTTTTAAAGAATCAGAATCAACACGGATACCCATTGAAGAAATCTCAAGCGCAGAATCCAACACATCGTTATAAACCATAAGGTCGCCGTTTAAAGCCCAGTCGTCATAATCGGGTGCTCTGCCGTCATGCTTAGTACCGTCTGACAAAAGACCTCCTATTTGCATTATGAAAACTGTTCTGTGCTCTTTCACATAGGCATTTTCTCTTTCTTTTGGTGAAAGGTCTGGATACATATCATAAAGTTCCTGAGATGTTACAAAACTTACATCATTTGAAATATCGGTTTTTATAACAGGGTATTCTGCTTTGACAATATTTAGCGTATAACAAAGGGCATCAACAATTTTCTTAACTGTGCTTTTAAGAAAATCTATATTTCTGTCTTCCTTTGTTATTACTTTTTCCCAGTCCCATTGGTCAACGAAAACCGAATGGATATTATCCATATCGTCATCACGCCTTAAGGCATTCATATCGGTATAAATTCCTTCTCCCGCTTCATAACCGAAACGGTAAAGCGCTCTTCTTTTCCACTTAGCTAAAGACTGAACAACTTCAATCTGCCCTTCCATTTCCTTTAAATCAAAAGTTACTTTTCTTTCAACGCCGTTTAAATCGTCATTGATACCACTGTCGCTCCTTACTATAATAGGGGCGGTAACACGGTCTAAATTAAGAACTTTTGCAAGTTTTATCTGGAAAGTATCTTTTATAAGTTTTATGGCTCTTTGAGTTTCTTTAACCGAAAGTTTTGATTTGTAATCTTTCGGGTAAACTACTTGTGACATATTTTTCTCCTATCTGATGTTACCTGTTGTACGAGGGTACAAAATAACATCTCTGATATTGCTGATACCTGTAACATACATTATCATTCTTTCAAATCCAAGTCCGAATCCACTGTGAGGTACTGAACCGAATTTTCTTAAATCAAGATAATCAGCATAATCATCCATATTCATATTTCTTATATTCATTGCTTCGATTAGTTTATCGTAATCTGCTTCTCTTTCACTGCAGCCAATAATTTCGCCAACGCCGGGAACAAGAAGGTCAGTTGCGGCAACTGTTTTGCCGTCAGGATTTTGTTTCATATAGAAAGATTTTATTTCTTTCGGATAGTTTGTAATAAACACAGGTTTATTATAAACTTCTTCGGTAATATATCTTTCATGTTCAGTCTGAAGGTCACATCCCCAATATACAGGGTATTGGAACTCTTTTCCTGATTTTTCTAAAATTTCTATCGCTTTTGTATAATCTAAAACTTCAAAACTGTTATTTACAAGATTATTTAATTTTTCTTTTAAGCCTTTTTCAAAATGCGCTTCAAAGAAATCAATTTCTTCAGGGCATTTTTTCATAATTTCAGAAACGATATATTTAATCATATCTTCCGCAATTTCAATTATATCAGGAAGTTCAGCAAATGCAACCTCAGGTTCAACATGCCAGAATTCTGCAACATGCCTTGGAGTATTACTGTTTTCCGCTCTGAAACTTGGACCGAAAGTATAAATTTTACCATAAGCCATAGCAGCAACTTCGCCCTCTAACTGACCTGAAACGCTAAGCCCTGCTTTTTTACCGAAAAAGTCTTCTTTATAATATTCTTCTTCTGATTTATATTCATGATTAAAAGGATGAGTTGTAACCTGGAACACTTCCCCTGCACCCTCACAGTCACTGCCTGTTAAAATAGGTGTGTGAACATAAATATAGTTTCTGTCCTGAAAATAGGTGTGAATAATCTGTGCCATAACCGAACGGATTCTGAACACTGCATTAAATGTATTGGCACGAACTCTTATATGAGGCATTGTTCTTAAAAATTCAAGAGTATGTCTTTTCTTCTGAAGAGGATAATCGGAAGGACAATCTCCTAAAACCTCTATCTCCTTAACATTAATTTCATAAGCATCCTGACGCGCTTCAACAACTGTTCCTGTTACTTTCAATGATGCACCTAAGTGAAAAGCTCTGTCATCAACAGTTATTGCACCTTTATCGATTACAAGTTGAAGATGTTTCAGGGTTGTTCCGTCATTAAGTTCGATAAAAGCCATATTTTTAGAATCTCTTGCAGTTCTTACCCAACCACAGACAGTAACATCTTTATTAAGGTATTCTTTAGTTGACACTATTTCTTTAATATCAATGTGTTTCATTTTTACAACTCCTTTATAATTAAAAAGGCACATTTTACTTGCCCATATATTACTATAGGACGAGCAAATGCACCCGCGGTACCACCTATATTATCGGAAAAACCGACCTCTTAATTTCCCTTTTACGATAAGGATACGGCGCACCTACTCATTAGCCATAACCAACAGTATACGAACCCGCTTTAAGATATAAAATTTTCCTTACTCATCGTTGTCGGGCTTGAAATATTTTAATATTCCTTCACCCTTTCGCCTTGATTAAGAAAAATTTTATAACTTAAAGTCAATGATTTATCTATAATATTTTTTGATGGAAAATGTTTTAAAAAATGCAGGCAATATGCGATATTGTCAAGGCTTTTTAGAACATTT